>CALHIO010000099.1 GCA_938030915.1 uncultured Gemmatimonadota bacterium | reverse complement strand
AAATCCAGACGGATGGCCCGGGTTCGGTTCAGGGTGTCGGGGTTCGATGCAGTCGTGCGCCGGACACCGTGTGCCCGTGTTGTAACCAGGCGTTCCGAGCACGGTTCCTCCGGCCCCGGACCGTCACGACGCAGACTCTTCAGGCGGCCGTGTCTTCCACCGCTTGTGCTGCCAGAAGTACTGATCCGGGGCTGATACGATCGCCTCTTCCAGGATCGCATGGTAGGCGGTGAGCATCGCCCGGGTATCGGCCTCGACGTCTCCCGTACGCTCGAAGTCGAGTCGACGAGCGTCGACCGTGTACCGCTGCGCCCACCCGGGTTGCCGAATCGCGAAGCCCACAAAGACCGGAACGTCTCCACGGAGTGCGAAGACCGCGGGGCCACGCGGCGTCGCCGCATCACGGCCGAAGAACGGGATGAAGACACCATTCCGATGAGCGTTCTGATCACCGAGCAGCGCAGCAAGTCGTCCTCGGCCCAGAGAGCGCAATACGCCCCTCGGTGCATCCGCCATCTCGATGACACGCATCCCCAGGCGCTCCCGCGTTGCAAAGAGGTCGGCCTCGAACCGTCGGTTCGCCATCCCCTTCCCGACGACGTCGATCGGCAGGCCGGACGCTGCGATGCACGCACCCGCGATCTCCCAGTTCCCCAGGTGGGCCGTGAGCAGCATCACCCCTCGATCTCCAGCCGCCGCCTCCCGCAGCCACTCGAGTCCCCTGAAGTCGACCCGAGACACGATCTCCTCCGGGGACCACCGGGGCAGACGGAAAAGCATCACCGCCTCGCGACCCAGATGCATGTAGCTCCGTCGGGCCACCCTTCGGCGCCAAGCGGGAGACTCGTCGGGGAATGCGAGCGCCAGGTGGGCTTCCACATCTGTCCGACGGAGGCGGACGAGGACGCCGGCCAGCCAACCGAAGCCAGCAGCGAGGCGAACGGCCCATCCCTCGGGTACGATCCCGAGTGCGAAGCGGGCGAATGTAAATCCCGCGTATTCGAGTCGGTGCCGAGCGGAGGGGCGCACCTCCTCGCCGGCCCCACTCGACGCCGTAGAGACAACCTCGGTCATGGTGCCGTGATTGCTGGCGCCGTTTCGAACTGCAGGTCGTGAAGACGCTTGTACCGACCGGCCTGCGCGAGGAGGGTCCGGTGGTCTCCCCGCTCCACAATGCGGCCCCCCTCCAGCACCAGGATCTGATCCGCTCGCTGGACCGTGGAGAGGCGGTGGGCGACCACGAACACGGTCCGCCCCTCGAGGAGGCGCTCGATCGCATCCTGAATCAAACGTTCGGACTCCGTGTCGAGCGCGCTCGTCGCCTCGTCGAAGATCAGGATCGGGGGGTCTCGCAGGATCGCCCGGGCGATCGCGATTCGCTGGCGCTGACCTCCGGAGAGCTCGACGCCACGCTCACCCACGACCGTGTCGTAGCCCTCAGGCATACCGACGATGAAGTCGTGGGCATTCGCCGCACGCGCGGCCGTTTCGACCTGATCGGGCGTGGCGTCGGGCCGGCCGTACGCGATGTTCGCCCGCACCGAGTCGTGAAAGAGGACGGTCTCCTGAGACACGATCCCCATGAGTGCGCGGAGATCGGCCGTGCGGATGTCACGGATGTCGGCCCCGTCGACCGAGATCCGGCCTCCACTCACGTCATAGAAGCGGCTGAGCAGATCGACCACCGTGCTCTTGCCCGCACCGCTCGGTCCCACGAGAGCCAGAACACTGCCACGGGGTACGCTGAACGAGACATTCTGAAGGACGGAGTCCCCGTCGCGATAGGCGAAGGATACGTCCTCGTAGGTGATTTCTCGCTCGAAGGTTTCGATCGCGACGGCGTCCGGCCGATTCGTGATCTCGACCTTCGCATCGAGGAACTCGAAGACCCGTTCGGCTGCGACGAGTCCCGGCTGCGCCATCGCCGGGAACTTGGCCACGTTCTTCACCGGAGCGTACAACTTGAGGGAAAGGCCGAGGAAGCCGACGAATTGAGCACCCGTGATATCGGCGCCGACCACCAGACGGGCGCCGTACCAGAGGATCACGCCCGTGCCCGCGGCGGCCAGCATCTCGGTCATGGGCTGGGCCATGGAACGGGCGACCTCGGCTCGCATGAACTGGCGGAAGTAGTCCGCCGTGAGTCCATGGAATCGGGTGCGCTCACGCTCTTCCGCCGAGGACGACTTGACCAGGCGAATCCCCGCCAACGTCTCTACGACATGAGCGTTGACTTCGCCTCCAAGATGCAGGACCCGTCGGTCTCGACGACGAAGCACGTTCACGAGGGGGCCCCAGATGCCCATCGCGACCGGGATGACCACGAACGCGGCGAGCGTGAGCTTCCAGGAAATGAGGAGCATGAACGCGAGCGCGCCAAGGAATTCGAAGACGGCCGTGACGAGCCGGGACACCTCACGCGTCACCAACATCCGGAACTGCTCGATCTCTGTCGTCAGTCGGCTGACGATTTGCCCGGTGCGCGTGCGACCGAAGAAGCCCAGATCCAGGTCGAGCAGATGATCGTAGACCGTATCACGCAGGTCCCGGTTCACGCCCTGCTCAGCTCTGGCCAGCAGGTAGACTCGTGCGAAGGCGAAGACATTCTTGATCAGGAATACGACCAGGATCAGCACGATGATCCGGCCGATCGCCACCAGAGGATCACCCGTCAGATCGACCCACGTGTACACCGTCGCGTCGAGCAGCCGCTGCACACCGTTGTCACTGGTGGCCAGCGGCGCCCCGCCACTCACGAAAAGCGCATCCACGAACGGGATCAGGAGCACATAGGTCGTCGCGTCGAGCACCGCGTAGATCGCGGCCGCGACGATCGCGACGAGAATCGGAGCAGCGTGCGGTCGGACGAACCCGACGAGGCGCGGGTAGAGAGACACGGATCGACCTACGGACGCGGCTTGAGACTCGCGACCGGTACGATCATCTCCTCAGGACTGATGCCCCCGTGGAGGAACGAGTTCCTGTACCGCGCCTGATACTCCCGAAGCTTCGTCGGATAGACGAAGAAGTAGTCCTCGAGCGCGATCAGGTAACTCATCCCGAGGCGACCAGCCGGAAGACGCAGGTGGCCCTGATCACGCGTCATGTAGGCCGTGTGTTTCTGCTCGGCTCGAAGATCCTGGCCAAACTTGTAGCGCAGGTTGCTGGTCGCGTCCTTGCGCGCGAAAACCGTCGAGGGGTGCTGGCAGAGGATCGAGCCGTGGTCCGTGGTGAGGATCACTTCGTGGCCTCGCCGCGCGGCCTCCCTGAGAATGTCGAAGGCCGTGGACCGCTCGAACCAGGCACGCGTGAGGTCTCGCAGTGCGGCCTCGTCCCGGGCTACCTCCATGAGAATCGGCGACTCGGAACGCCCATGCGTCATGAGATCCACGAAGTTGAACACCAGCGCGATCACGGACCCGGGGGTCTTCAGCGCGGAGTTGACGCGACCACGCACCTGCTCGCGCTGCCGGTCCGAGAAGATCTTCTCGTAGTGTACGGGCACGTCACGCCCTGTGAGACGCTTGAGCTGCTCCACGAGGAGCTCGTCCTCGAACGCGTTCAGGCTGCCCTCATCGTCCGAGGCGTCCCACCAGCCCGGATGGGCTCGTGCGATCTCGTCGGGGTACTGTCCGGAAAAGATCGCGTTACGGGCGTACGGCGTCGCTGTCGGCAGGATCGAGTAGTGAACCGTTTCCTCGATCTCGAAGAACTCGGCGAGCAGTGGAGCGATGGCTCGCCACTGGTCGAGTCGCATGCAGTCCAGCACCACGAAATAGACCGGATCGGACGAGAGTCGGGGCACCAGAAACTCACGAACCAGGTCCACCGACAGCCGCGGGCGATCAGGGGCGTCCTGCATCCAGCTCGGGTATTTGCGTATGACCCACTCGCCAAAGTCCCTGCGGAGCGACGTGACGAGCGAGGCGACCGTATCGAGAAGTCCGTCCTCACCCGCCTCGCCCAGCCTTAGCTGCCAGTCCACCAGTTCCGTGTACACCGACGCGAACTCGTCGGCGCTCTGTGCCTGCTGCGCATTCGTCGACAGAGGGCCGAAGCGCGCGGCGAAATCCTGCGCAGCACGAGCCTGACGGATCGATGATCCCTCGAGGATCCGGGTGACGACGCTCAACACCTGCCGAGGCGACGTGGGCTTCACGAGGTAATCATCCACTCGGCGACCGATCGCTTCGGTCATGGTGTGGTCTTCCTCGGACTTGGTGACCATCACCACGCGCTGATGTGGCGCTTCCCGGCGCATGATCTGCAACACCTCGAGGCCGCTTCGGCCGGGCATCTGCTCGTCCAGGAGCACGAGGTCGTAGGGCCCTTCACGCATCAGTGCGAGCGCGTCATCGCCGTTCGAAATGGCATCGACGTGATAGTTCCGCGCCTGCAGAAAGAGCAGATGCGGCTTCAGCAGATCGATCTCGTCATCGACCCAGAGGATGCGTTTCATCGCGCGGGCGGACTGCGTCATCCGAGTAACCTACTCGGACACACCGAGAAACAGCACGGTCAGTCGACGCATGAGCTCGTCGCGGACCGAACGGAACGCCTCCATCTCTTCCTCCGGCGTACGTCCCGCACCGGCCGGATCGGGCAGCCCCCAATGGAGTCGCCAAGCCCGGTCCAGCCACACGGGGCAGACCTCCTCGGCGCAGAGGGTGATGACGGCATCGACCTGGCCCTGAATATCGTCCATCCCGTTCGAGGCGTGCCCGGAGATGTCGAGGCCCACCTCCGAGAGTGCCTCGATCGCCTGGGGACGAACGCGTGTGGGCTCCGATCCTGCCGAAGAGATCGTGACACCCGCCGGTGCGAGGGATCGAGCCAGTCCCTCGGCCATCTGGCTCCGGGCGGAGTTGGCGACGCACAAGAATAGAACGTGCTTCGGTCCGAGGGCCCGAAGCACAGCCGCCTCAACCATCCATCTCGGGCCGTCCGCGGGCAGCGATACGTCCCCGACCACCGTCTGCACATCGCCGCCCTCGAGGGCGACGACGTCGATCCCGAGCGAACGAGCGACCTCACCCATCTCGTCTGCATGAGGCATCCCGTCGCCGAACGTCACATCGACCGTCGTCCCGTTCGCCATCGATCCCCCGGGTGCAGGTATGAACTCTGCCGGTAAGATAAACCGGCACCTCGACTCCGGATGCAAAGAGGCCGGCCACCACGTGGCCGGCCTCCGTTCGTTGCACGACCCGTCCGGTCGACGGGGGCGTATGACCTATGCGTCGATGGATCGTCAGCTCTCGGCCGCGTTTTCCTCACCGGCCAGCACACCCGAGAGGATGAATGCACCCCCGGCGAGCGCGGTATCCTTGAGGACGTTGGACATCGCAGCCTGGTCGCCGCCCACCAGCGCCATCAGATGGATCGAGATCGCGAAGGTCAGGAGCATCAGGCCGAGCAGACGCGTCGCGAGGACGGCATGCCTGCCTACAATGATCGACGTAGCGGCGGCCAGGAGCGCGACACCGGTGATGTAGACCCAGATCACCCCACCCGGGATCGGCACCATTCCGGCCATCGCTTCGCCCATTATGAAATGCAGGGCACCGAAGCCTGCCATGGGAATCGCGTACAGAAACCGTCCGACCTTCGGTAACGCGTCCATAGGACCTCCCTTCGGATGGCGAGGACCCGGGCCAATCCCGGGGCCGTCATC
Source organism: uncultured Gemmatimonadota bacterium (assembly GCA_938030915.1). Lineage (GTDB taxonomy): Bacteria > Gemmatimonadota > Gemmatimonadetes > Longimicrobiales > Gaopeijiaceae > UBA2589. Next base: position 1,139 of record CALHIO010000099.1, on the reverse strand, counting down.
AGCCCAAGGTGCAAGGGACTCGTATGGTTCCGTCAACAGCTCGGGACTTCGCCCATACCTACATCGTGATCCGGTACGGAAACCATGAAGAGACCGGCTTCCCCTCCTGAACGGCGGGCCGGAAGACCCATTCGGCTGCCTCCTCGATCAGACGCCGGTTGAACCCGCGATCGCGGGTCGGCGGGTCCAATCGCGTGGAGTCCGCCACGACTCGCCCACGCTCGTCCACGAAGACCCACACCTGGACCTTCGTACCTCGAAGGCTCCGGTTCGTCGGCGGGATGATCATCCCACGCGGGGTCGCCGGCTGGAGTCGGTAGAAGCCCTCCTCCGCATTTCCTCCGTCACCCTCTCCGGTCCCATTCTCCAGACCCGGTCCCTCATCGAGACCCGGCTTCTCACCGAGTACCGACGCCGGATCGTACTCGACCTCATCTTCCCATTCGACGGGCTCGACCTCGACCTCTACCGCGAGCGGCGTTGGAGGCTGGATGATCGGCCGGCTGGGCGGAGTCCGAACGTTCAGGGCCTGGAGCGAGCCTGCCGCTGCCCGGTTGTCTCCGGCGCGGGGCCCCGCCGCGGCGAACGGAGAGTCGGGAATCACATCCCCATTCCATGCCAGGAAGATGATGAGGTGGAGAAGTACGGACACAATGAGCCCGTTGCGCCAGGTCGACCGCTCCTGGCGTCTCCGATCTCGGGCACTTATGTGGTGATATTCGCTCATCGTCGTCTCGCACCTGCTACTACTGGTAAGACGTTCGACGAGTTTCCGCTCGCACGTACCCGCTCGTGGTGCCAGCGGCCAGCGGTCCCCAGATCCGACCACGATGGCCCCCACAACGGATAACGGGCCCCGGGGTGCGAACACCCCGGGACCCGCCGACCCCTGGATCTGTGGCTTGGCTATGAAAGCTACGGGGTCGGAATCAGCACCGCGTCGATGACGTGGATGATGCCGTTGGAGGCCGGGACGTCGGTGATGATCACGTTCACCGTGTTGCCCGCTCCATCCGTGATGGTCACATCACTGCCGCTGATGTTGACCGTGAACGCGCCGCCCGCGAGCAGCGTGTTCGTGACCTGCAGGCCGTCACTCAGATCGCCCGACGCAACTTCGCTGGCGAGGACGTGATACG
>CALHIO010000098.1 GCA_938030915.1 uncultured Gemmatimonadota bacterium | reverse complement strand
CCTCGCGCATGAGCGAAAGATCCTCACGCGTGATCAGGCTGGGGGCCTTCGCACCGGGGATCAGCACCGCACCGATGATCAGATCCGCGTGCTGGATCTGCTTGCGGAGGGCATAGCGGGGGGAGAACAGCGTCGTGACGTTCGCGGGCATCACATCATCGAGGTAGCGAAGCCGCTCGAGGTTGATGTCCATGATGAACACGTTCGAGCCGAGTCCGGCGGCCATCTTCGCCGCGTTGGTACCGACGACGCCTCCCCCGAGGATCACCACCTTGCCCGGATTCACGCCGGGCACGCCACCGAGCAGCACACCGAGGCCACCCTGCGGCTTCTCGAGGTACTTGGCACCTTCCTGAACCGCCATGCGCCCTGCGACCTCCGACATCGGCGTCAGAAGCGGGAGCTCACCGGTCTCGAGCTCGACCGTTTCGTACGCGATCGCGATCGCACCGGAATCCACGACGGCCTTCGTCAGCTCCTCCGAGGCCGCGAAGTGGAAGTAGGTGAAGATGACCTGCCCGGACCGCATGCGCGGCCACTCAGGGGCGATCGGCTCCTTCACCTTCATGATCATCTCGGCCTTCGCCCACACCTCTTCGGGCGTGTCGAGGATCGTGGCCCCCGCGTCCTCGTAGAAATCGTCCGTGAAGCCACTTCCCAGCCCCGCACCCTTCTCGATAAAGAGCTCGTGTCCGGCGCCCACGAGCATCTCCGCGCCAGCCGGGGTCAGGGCGACGCGATACTCGTCGGGCTTGATCTCTTTCGGTACGCCAATCAGCATCTCGGTCTCTCGTAGGTTTGTGGGTGGTTCGTGTAAAAAGGGATCAGGTGGCCCCGGGCAGCGCATCGTCCGGGCCGAGCCTGAGCTCCAGGTGGAGTTCGGGGTCATAGTACTGCATCGCAACGCGCAGAATATCGTCACGGGTCACCCCGTCGATGCGCGCCAGTACATCATCGAGTCCCCGAAAGGGCTCGTCATGCAACGCGAACGACGCCAGGCGGTGCAGTCGGGCACCGGTCGACTCCAGTGAGAGCATGACCTGCCCTTTCACCTGCTGCTTGATGCGGTCGAGATCGGTCTCGGACAGACCCTCGGTGGCTACGCGCTGGAGTTCGCCTCGCACCGCCTCCGACGCCTGGTCGGCCGTGCCAGGGCGAGTTCCGACGTAGACGCCCACCATGCCCGCCGACCGGTAGAAGCTCTGAAAGGTGAACACCGAGTAGCACAGCCCGAGCTCCTCCCGGACCTTCTGGAAAAGCCTCGAACTCATCCCTCCGCCGAGTATCGACGAGAGGAGGATCAGCGGGTAACGATCCCTGCTCGCGTGCGAAGGCGCCTCGGCCCCGAACACGATATGCGTCTGTGCCGTCGGACGATCGATACGCTGGAATCCGGTGGTCGTGCCGGCGGGCTGAGCCACTCGCTCACTCCGCTCGCCCGGCGACACGGCATCGAAGTGCCCGACCACTCGCTTCACGAATTCGTCGTGCTCGACATTCCCCGCCGCGGCGACGACCAGGTTCTCCCCTACGTACCGCTGTGCATGAAGCGATCGGAGGGTGTCGCCCCGCATTTCGGCAACCGACTCCTTCGTGCCCAGAATAGAGCGTCCGTATGGATGTCCATCCCAGAGGCGCTCAGAGTGAATCTCGAAGACAAGATCGTCAGGGGTGTCCTCGACTTGGGCGATTTCCTCGAGCACGACCTCTCGCTCGAGGGCAAGATCCGCGTCGTCCAGATTGGGTGTCAGCACGAGGTCGGAGAGCACATCGAGCGCCACCGGTATGTGCTCGTCCAGCACGCGACCCTGATACGAGGTGTGCTCCCGACTCGTATACGCGTCCAGTGATCCACCCAGAGCTTCGAGCGAATCGGCGATCTCGAGCGCACTCCGGCCCTCGGTTCCCTTGAACACCATGTGCTCGAGGAGATGGCTCACCCCCGTATCGTCATCCGACTCGTGTGCCGCTCCCTGTCGGACCCAGACCCCGATCGCGGCCGAGCGCATCCCGGGGATGTGCTCGCTGAGCACGCGCACGCCGTTGTCGAGACGCGTCTCGGACATCGCCTCGACCGGCGCCTGAGCCGATGCCTCGACCAACGAGGAAGAGGGCACGGACTCGCGCCCGTGCCCTCTCCGCTCTACGAGGTCGCTCACGCTCGATCCCCTGCTACGAGCCGTTGAACGTGCGCCTCGGGCCTCAGCCCTTGGCGCCCTCTCCATCATCGTCTCCCCCGGCCGCGTCGCCGTCGGCGGCCGCCGCGTCCTCGGCCAGTGCGGCCTTGCGGGAGAGACGGAGACGGCCCTTCTCATCGATCGAGAGGAGCTTGACCCGGACGATGTCGCCCTTCGTGACCACGTCCTCGGTCTTCTCGGTGCGTCCTTCCTGAAGTTCGGAGATGTGGCAAAGACCCTCCGTCCCCGGCATGATCTCGACGAAGGCACCGAAGGTGGTGGTGTTCTTGACCGGTCCCTCGTAAATGCGACCGACTTCCGGGTCCTTTACGATCGCTTCGATCATCTCCCGGGCGCGGGCACCCGCTTCACCGTCCACCGCGGCGATCTTCACGATGCCGGAGTCGTCGATGTCGATCGACGCACCCGACTCTTCCTGAATCGCCCGGATCGTCTTGCCCTTCGGCCCGATGATCTCGCCGATCTTCTCCGGGTTGATCTGAATCGAAACGATCCGCGGTGCCCAATCAGAGAGGTCATCGCGATGTGTCTCGAGCGCCTGACCCATCTGCTCGAGGATGTGCATGCGGCCCTTGTGGGCCCGCTCGAGCGCCTCGCTCAGGAGGTCGACCGTGAGACCTTCGATCTTGATGTCCATCTGGATCGAGGTCACGCCGTCACGCGTTCCCGCCACCTTGAAGTCCATATCCCCGAGCGCATCCTCGAGACCCAGGATGTCGGTCAGGATGGCGACATCGTCACCCTCCTTGATGAGTCCCATCGCCACACCTGCGCAGGCGGCCTTGATCGGCACACCGGCGTCCATGAGCGAAAGGGAGGAACCGCACACGGTGGCCATCGACGACGAACCGTTCGACTCGAGGACATCGGAGACGATGCGGATCGTGTACGGGAAGTCGTCGTACTCCGGCAGAAGCGGCTGAATGGCCCGCTCGGCCAGATTTCCGTGGCCAATCTCGCGACGAGAGGTGCCCCGGAAGGGTCGCGCCTCGCCAACCGAGAAGGGCGGGAAATTGTAGTGGAGCATGAACGACTTCTTGATCTCCTCTCGCGAGTCGATCGAGTCGATCCTCTGCTCGTCGCGCGACGTCCCGAGCGTGACCACCGCCAGCGCCTGGGTCTGACCACGCGTGAAGAGCGCCGAACCGTGCGTCCGAGGCAGCACGCCGACTTCCGACGTGATCGCCCGGATGTCGTCGACGCCGCGGCCGTCCGCGCGCTCGCCCTTGTCGAGAATGTTCCGGCGCATCGTCTTCTTCTCGATGCTTCGGAGCGTCTCCTTGATGTCCTTCTCGTGCTCGGCGAAGTGGTCGTCCTCGGCAACGAGCGTCGCGATCACGTCCTCGGTGACCGTCGCCATGGCCTGGCTACGCTCCTGCTTGTCTCCGATCGCGAGTGCCTCGGCGACCTTCGGAGCCGCGAGGCTCTCCACCTTGGCCTTGAGCTCGGCGTCGACCTCTGCTGGCGCCCACGCCATGTCGGGGACACGGTGCCCTTCGAGGAACTCCTCCTGCATCGCGCAGAGTTCCTTGATGGAGTCGTGCGCGACGGTGAGTCCTTCAAGAATCTCCGATTCCGGAACCTCGAGCGCGCCACCTTCGACCATCGTGATCGCGTCGGCCGAGCCGGACACGACGATGTCGACGTCCGAGTACTCGAGCTGCTGGAACGTCGGGTTGATCACCCAGTTGCCCTGGATCCGACCCACGCGCACCGAAGCGACGGGCGTGTTGAACGGGACCTTGGACATGTTCAGCGCGACGGACGCGCCAAGGAGCGCGATCACGTCGGCGTCGTTCTCTTGGTCGGCCGAAAGGATGAAGCACGCGACCTGTGTCTCGTGCAGGAACCCGTCGGGGAAGAGCGGCCGGATGGGCCGATCGATCATCCGAGCGGAGAGGATCTCCTTCTCACCCGGACGGCCTTCTCGCTTGAAGAATCCGCCGGGAATCTTCCCTGCCGCGTAGGACTTCTCACGATACTCGATCGTGAGGGGGAAGAACGGGAGGTGGGTGGGGTTGTCCTGCACCGTGACGGCGCAAAGGACGACAGTCTCGCCGAACTGCACGAGGCACGAGCCCTGCGCGAGCTTGGCCATGCGGCCGATCTCGAGCGAGAGCGTGCGCCCTGCGAATTGGCGCTCCATTCTCTGCATCATGTTGTTTTACTCACTTCGTTTGCGGACGGGAATGTCCCGCCCCTGAACAAGGGGCCGAAGCGCGCATGAGATCCGGAGGAGAGAGCGACCGCCGCGCGGGGGCACGGTGCGTTCGAAGACGCGAACCGCGAGCCCGACTGTGCAGCCATGTTGTAGGCCGTCTCCCACCCGAGGCACGAAACGCACTCGGCTGATGTGCCGACTCCCACCACCTGCGCGGAGGGGTCGGGTCCTGCTCCACGCCCGGACGGGCGTGGGGTTTCCACGGGTGCTCGAGGCACCGGAGGAGCAACTAGTGCCGAAGTCCGAGATCCTTGATGAGCTCGCGGTACTGCTCGACGTCGTTGCGCTTCACATACTCGAGGAGCCTGCGCCGACGGCCAACCATCTTCAGGAGGCCCTGCCGGGAGTGGTGGTCCTTCTTGTGCGCATCGAAATGCGACCGAAGGTCGTTGATGCGCCCGGTCAGGATTGCGATCTGGACCGGGGCGCTGCCACGATCCGTGTCGTGGAGCTGATACTTCTTGATGATGTCTTCCTTGACGATCGCCATGGTGGCGTGCCTCCTCAGGAGTCCGATGCTGCAAGGGAAGCGAAAGCTGTACATCCGCGGCGCGGATGGTCTTTCGGGTTTCAGCCTCGAAAGTTAGGCAAAGGAAGAAATGGCGTCTACGGGCGCCATTCCGAGACGATCTCCCGAGCCCGGTCCACGTCCTTCCGGATCTGATCGACCAGGGCATCGACCCCCGTGAAGGGCTCGATGCCACGGAGCCGCTCGATAAAGTCGACCCGAACGTCCTCTCCGTAGATGTCTCGGTCGAAATCGAGGAGATGGAGTTCCACGCTCGGTGGGGAGCCCTTGAAGGTCGGGCGGGGCCCCATGTGGAGCGCGCCCATGAACGTGCCCCTCCTGAGGACCGCTCGAACCGCGTAGATCCCCTCCGGCGGAATCAGTTTGTCGCGCTCACCGACCGCGAGATTTGCGGTCGGAAAGCCCAGGCCTTTTCCGCGGCCTTCCCCCCGAACGACAATGCCCCGAATCGAATACGGGCGGCCCAGGGGCTCGATCACCTCGGACACCCGGCCCTCCAGCAGCATCCGGCGGATGCGGGACGACGAGACGGCCTCGGCGCCGACCGCCACCGGCGGTACGACGTCGACCGTGAAGCCCAGTTCATCCCCGATGTCGCGCAGCGTCGTCGGATCTCCCTCCCGGTCACGCCCGAAGCCGTGATCGTACCCGATCACGAGCTCTTCGACGCGAAGTCGTTCCACCAGAATCTCTTCCACGAAGCGGCGGGGCTCATACCGCGACAGTGCCTCGGTGAACGAAAGGAAGACCGCGTAATCGAGGCCCGCCTCTGCGAGGATCTCTTTCTTTTCGAGGGGTGTCGTCAGCATGAGTGGCGCGTGTTCGGGCCGCACGATCCTCAGCGGATGCGGGTCGAACGTGACCAGGACGCTGCGACGCCCCGTCGCGTCCGCGCGCTGCCGGATCTCGCGAAGCACCGTCCAGTGTCCGCGATGGACTCCGTCGAAGGTGCCGACCGTAGCGACGGTCCCACGATCTCGAGGGATACCCGCAGGGTGGGCCCAGTGTACCGCATTCATGCGGGGAACACCTTTCCCGGGCGCAGGACCCCGTCGTCCAGAGCCGCCATCGCGAGGAGGTCCGAACCGCACGTCACGGTCACCAGGGGCTCCGAGGTCCCACCAGGCGCCTCGATCCGCACCCGCTGACCGTTCCGAATGCGCGCTGCGACCTCGGGATTCACTGGAACCGACGGAAGATGAGCCAGCGCCCCGGACGGTTCGACGCGAACGGCAGCGATCGCATCCTCGTCGGACAACGCCTCCACCGGGAGGGCGCCCTCGACGTGGAAGTCCCCCACTGCCGTGCGACGCAGAGTCGTGAGGTGAGCCCCACACCCGAGCGTCCGACCCAGATCGCGGGCGATCGCCCGCACATAGGTCCCCGTCGAGCAATGCACCGAGAACCGGACTTCGGGAAGCATCACGCCGATCACGGTCACGTCGTATACGACGACGGGCACGGACGCCAGTTCGACCTTCTCGCCCCGCCGGGCTCGACGATGCATCCGCTCCCCGTCCACCTTCTTGGCAGAGAACTGAGGTGGTACCTGCTCGAGATGCCCGACCTGTTTCTGCGCCGCGAACTCGATCGTGGCTCGATCGAGGTCCCGCCACCCGTCATGGCTCGACACCACGTCACCTTCGTGGTCGAGCGTATCGGTCTCGGCACCCAGTTGTGCGACTGCCTCGTATCGCTTGTCCAGCCCCGAGAAGTACTCGGCCAGACGCGTCGCGCGACCGACGCAGAGCATGAGCAGCCCCGAGGCGAACGGGTCCAGTGTACCGGTATGCCCCACCCTGCGAGTACGGAGCGCGCGACGGGCCATGCCGACGACATCGTGAGAGGTGGGCCCGACCGGCTTGTCGACCGGCAGCAGAAAGTCGCCGTCGGCGATCTTCACGAGGCTGCTCCGCCCCCGTCGTCGTCCCAGCGCGCCTCCGCCCTGTCCTGGCTCTCGTCTTCGGTCTCGTCCTCGGGAAGCACCTCAGCCAGGACCTGCTCGATACGCGCGGCGCCCTCGTACGAGCGATCCTCGCGGAATCGGAGTTCTGGCACGCGTCGCACATGCAGGATCCGTCCGAGAGCGGTTCGCAGGAACGATGCAGCGGCCTCGAGTCCCTGGAGGCTCCGATCCATCTCCTCCGGCCCGCCCACCACCCGGACGTAGACGCGGGCCGAACCCAGGTCAGCGGCGACGTCGACCCCAGTGATCGTCACGAGACCCACGCGCGGGTCGCGTACCTGGGTCCGGATCAACTCCGACAGCTCGCGACGTAACTGCTCGTTGAGGCGCGCCCGGCGCTTGCTCATCGATCGCTCCTGTGTGTGACGCTCACGAATGGATCTCGCGGCGCACCCGGACAATGACGGCGCCGCCGTGGGATTCCACCAGCCGGTCGGTCTTGTCGAGAATCGATTCCGCCATGCGCCCGTCGCTCGCGACGAGGGCGATCGAGAGCTCCGCTCGGGTGTGCACATCCTGCATCCCCGTCTCCGCCACGGATACGTTGAACCGTGACGCGAGCCGATCGCGGATCGAGCGCACGACCGACCGCTTCTCCTTCAGCGAGGAACACCCCGGGAGAGACAGCTCCCACGTCTGCGATGCCACGACCACGGCGACCGACCTCGAAGGGCGTCAGGCGCTGCTCGGCCGTCAGGTCGAGCTCGCGAGCGTCCGTGCGACCTCTTCGACCGAGTATGCTTCGATGACGTCGCCCACCTTGATGTCGT
>CALHIO010000097.1 GCA_938030915.1 uncultured Gemmatimonadota bacterium | reverse complement strand
CTAAGCCTCTACTCGCAACTCACGCAGTGGTTGTTGTTCTCCGACCCGAGACCTTCGAGCAATGCGATCGTCTCGGGGAACGGTGAGATACGCTGGACCGGTCCGTTCGCCATGTCGGCAGTCGTGTGACCGCGGCGGCTGACGACCGTCGCATCGGCTCCCTTGTCGACGAGGTAGAGGATCACCTCATTGTCCCCTCGGGACGCCGCCCAATGAAGAGGCGAGAAACCATTTGCGTCGCGTGAGTTCACATCCGCGCCGAGTTCCTCGACCAGATACTGGACCGCCGGAAGCCACGCATCCGGTGCGTGGCGATGAGACACGCCGGCGAAGCCGGTTCCATACGCATGACCGGTCGCTGCATGGATCGGATAGACGTCCGGACCGCCGACGGGGACCGTTGGCAGACCCGACGGGTCGGTCGCCGATCCGGGAGGCTCGAAGGCGAAGCGACGAGACGGTGCCTTCATCGTCGGAACGTTGGGATCCGCTCCGGCGGCGATGAGCATGCGCATCGCCGGCAGGTCGAGGGCATACGCAGCCCGCCAGAATGGGCTCGCCCCGCGCGTATCGACGTCCAGCTGGCTGAAGGTGTACTCCATGAACCAGAGGTGCTTCGACAGACGCACGTTCGGGTCGGCGCCGGCGTCGAGCATCGCCCGCATGACGTCGAGGTGCGTCGCCTGCTGCTGCTGATACGCCTGCTGCTGCGGGTACCGCGCCTTCGGCGCCCAGTACGTGTTGATGGCCGCGTACAGGGGCGTCAGGTTCGCGTGGCTGGCCACGTTGGGATCGGCGCCTCGCTCCAGAAGTTCGAGTGCCAGATCGTAGTGCCCGTTCACAACCGCCATGAGCATCGGGCTCGTCATGTCACCGGCCGTCTGCTGATCGATGTCCGCACCCGCGTCGAGCAGCGCGAACACCGTGGCGCTTTCCCCTTCCCTGACGGCGTGATGGAGCGCGGCGAGACCTCCCTGGCGATAGACGAGATCCGCATAGGAGTTGCTGTACTCCTCCGCTGACCGATCGCCGGAGCGGACCGCAACTTCGCCGAGATCGGGATCCGGTAGGGGTTCGTCCCGACGCTGGGCCGGGCCGGCATCCGCGGCATCGACGCGGGCAGAGTTGGCCGCACGCACGGCCGCCTGAACTTCGGCGGGCGACGGCTGCCACGACGTCCCCTGCGGCTGGTCACCCCTGAACGCCGCGAGGACTTCGTCACGGACGCGACCTGCAGCCCGGTCCTCCGCTGCGGTGCGCGGAATGTCCACCACATGGCTGGTCATCGAGACGTCAGCCCCGGCGGCGATCAGTCTACGCACCACATCGGTACGGCCCGCGGAGGCGGCGAACATGAGGGCGGTCTGACCCCGCCGTGTCTCGGTTGCGTCGACATCAGCACCGCCAGCAACGAGTGCCTCCACGACAGCCTGATTTCCGGAGGCGGCCCCGAAATGCAGCGCCGTCACGCCACCGGTGGATGTCCCGGCGTTCACGTCCGCTCCGGCATCCAGCAGGGCAGAGACGACCCTGTCCCGGCCCGAACGGCTGGCGATGTGGAGAGGCGTGTAGTCTCCCAGACGCGTCACTGCACCAACGTTGGCCCCCGCGTACAGCAGCATCTCGGCCAGCTCGGCGTGCCCGTTCTCGGCTGCCCAGTGCAATGCCGTCATCCCGTCACCCTGAGCGGCGTTCACATCTTCCCCCGACCGCAGCAGCTCGCGCACCTGGTCGACGTCGCCACGCATCGCTGCGTCGGCGACTGGCGACTCGGCCGGGATGCCGGCCCAGAGAAGCAGCGTGAGCCCGAGAGCCAGCGGCGCCTGCGCCCGGAGTCGAAGACCCGCGTTCCTGACCGGTGCGAACATGAGCCTTCCTACCCCTGCGCCGGAGCCGTCGACATCGGCATCGTGAGCGAGAGCGCTCCGGTGCTGTCGCCGAGACTGTCCATATCCGTATGCCCGAGCGCATGCATGAAGCTCAGCATGGCGTTCGCCATGGGCGTCCCATCAGGCGCCTTCAGATGGACGTTGCCACCCAGCCCGCCATTGGCACCACCCAGGGCGATCAGTGGCGCGCGACGATGGTTGTGAAGGTTCCCGTCGGCCATCGGGGAGCCGTAGATGATCATCGTCTTGTCGAGCAGGTGAGTGTCGCCCTCCTGAATCGCGGACAGCTTCTCCAGGAAGTACGGCAGCATGCTGACGTGGTACTTGTTGATCAGATGGAAGTCGAGGATCGCTTCCTCACGACCACCATGGTGCGATGCCGGGTGGAACGGCTTGTCCGTTCCACTCTCCGGGAAGACACGGGCCGACGAGTCACGACCCATCTTGAAGGAGAACACGCGCGTCGTGTCCGATGCGAAGGCGAGCGCCTGCAGGTCGAACATGAGTCGTACATGCTCCTCGAAGGAATCCGGCACACCGGCCGGCGCCGACGGAAGCTCACGTTCTTCACCGGTGGAGTTCTGCGCCTCGACCATCTGAATCCGACGCTCGAGCTCCCGCACATTCTGCAGGTAGCGCTCGAGGCGCTCACGGTCGTTCGGACCGAGCTCCCGCTGCAGCTGATTGATCCGACCGGTGACCCAGTCCAGGATCGAAGCGGACGTCCGACGACGAAGCGCTCGCTCCTCGGCCGTCCCCCCGGCACCAAAGAGCTGCTCGAAGGCCACACGCGGATCGCGGATTACCGGGAGAGGCTCGGTGGGCGACGCCCACGAGATCGAGTCCGTGTACACACACGTGTAGCCGTAGGCGCACCCACCGGACTGGTTGATGTTCTCGATACAGAGCTGCATCGACGGGATGGGCGTGTCCTGACCAAAGCGCTGGGCATGCATCTGGTCGAGCGACGTCCCGACGAAGACGTCGGAACCTTCGGTCTGCTTCGGGTGCGCCTGGGTGAGGAACACAGCACTCGACCGGAAGTGGTCCCCACCGATTTCGGGCGCCTGGAACGCCTCGGCCATCCGCACGTCGGTGTTGCTGATGATCGTCAGATAGTCACGCCACGGATCGAGCGGCATGAGCGCACTCGGGCTGAGATCGAAGCCCTGCCCCACGGTCGCGGGCGCCCAGAGGTTCTGCGAGGCACCCCATTCGTTGCATCCGGCCGCGCCGTGCACCATCTCGATCGCGACGAGACGGGTCGGATCGACCTCGGCCGCCTTGGCGGCGCTCAGGCGTCCCGCAGGGACCATCGCATCCAGGAAGGGGAGCGCAATCGACGCCCCCATCCCGCGGACGAAGGTCCGGCGCTCCATGTGCTTCCCACTGATGAAGTGCATGTTCGGTCTCCTCGAGCAGCCGGTTCGACCGGCCACGTGATTCGTCTAATCCTGTTCGGCTCCGTCCGCGACGGCTTCGACCCTCTGCATCTGGAAGGCGTCGCTCTTCACGACGCCGAGAACGAACGACGACAGCCGCCAATCGTTCTCTTCAGCTTCACGCACGATCGATCGTACGGTTCGCTGATCGTAGTACTCGACCCGACGTCCGAGGCCGTAGGCCATCAGGTTTTGCGTGAAGTTCCGCACCAGGACAGTGGGGCGGACCATCAGCGCGTCGTTCAGCGAGGTCGGGCTGGTCACGGGCGTGCCGTCGTAGAGCTCGCCGCGGGTGTCCAACGCCATCCCGTTCTCACGGATCCGCCAGCGGCCCGTGACGTCGTAGCTATCGAGCGCGAGGCCGATCGGGTCCATGAACGAATGGCAGGCGTTGCACGTCGGGTTGGCCCGGTGCTGCTCCATCCGTTCACGCGTCGTGAGCATGCGCCCGTCTGCGGCCCCTTCGGTTTCCTCGAGCGTCGGAACGTTCGGCGGAGGCGGAGGCGGAGGCGTTCCCATGATGACCTCCATCACATACTTGCCCCGCAGCACCGGTGAGGTGCGCCCCGCGACGGAGGTCAGTGTCAGAATGCTCGCATGGCCCAGGAGACCCCGCCGGTTGTCATCGGCGTATTGGACACGCCGGAACTCCTCGCCCACGACCCCGTCGATGCCGTAATGCCGAGCGACCCGCTCGTTCATGAACGAGTAGTCGGCTGTGTACAGATCGAAGACACTCCCGTCCGCACGCACCAGATGGCCGAAGAACAACTCCGTCTCACGGCGGAGGTCGTCCGCCAGCCGCTGATGGAAATCAGGGTAGAGCAGCCGGTCGGGGTGGACCTTGTCCAGGTCGTCGAGCCGTAACCACTGCGCCGCGAACCGGGTAGCCAAAGCCTCGGAGCGCGGATCTGCCAACATGCGAGATACCTGGCGCTCCAGTTCGTCCTCGTCGGACAGCCGCCCCTCCGCCGCCAGCGAGCGAAGCTCACTGTCAGGCGGCAGACCCCACACGAAAAACGATAGCCGGGTCGCAAGGTCAGCATCGGAAATCCGATAACTCTCGCCGACTTCGATCCCCGCTGGTGCCTCCTCCATGCGGAACACGAAGTCGGGGCTCGCAAGCATCGCTTCGATCGCCGTCCGAACACCGACCTCGAACCCGCCTTCCTCGACGCCGAGCTCATAGAAGCCCATCAGCGCCTCACGATCCTCGCTCGTGAGCGGACGACGGAACGCCTGCGGCCCGAGCTCCTCGATGATTTGTGCGGCACACCCCGAGGCTTCCTCGGGGCGCGTCGGACGACACGTGAAGATCCGATCCCGCGACGGCGTCTCGGAAACTCCGGTGACGTTGGCCGGTCCAGCGACGACGAGATCCTTGAGGTGAGCCAGCGAGGTGATGCCATAGCCGCTCACGCCGATCTGGCGATCCGAGAGTGACCACTCATGCGGCGACAGCATGTCTTCCACCGGACCTTCCGACTGCTTCAGGAACGCGGCAGTGACGCGGCGTGGCCCGGCCCGGACGAAGATCGGTTCGGTGCGCATATTCACACCGTTCGGGTCCGCGACGCTCATCCAGCGATCCATCTCGACAAGCGCGACCCGCTCGCCGTCGACAGAGACCTCGATCTGCTCGCCGCGCGTCACGCCGCCGAAGTAGCCGCCCGTCGTCGTATGCTCGAAAGCCAGACGGAACTCGTATTCACCATCGGCGATGAAGTTGTGCACCACGGAAATCCCGCCGCGGGTCCCGTACGGTGCACCCTCGACCCGCTCCCACTGGGATGCGTACCCGGGATTCGTGTACGTCGACGAGCTCGGCGCAGCCTCGGGATCGCCCACCGCGAGCCGAGCGATGGATGCGGCAGCGTTCAGGTACGAGTCGAGCAACGTCGCGGAGATCATCTGAGCGTCGGCGATGTTGTCGAAGTTGGCGCTCTTCGTGTCGAGCGGAAGGAACGCCGACGGATCGATCTCAAGGCCCAGCAGATCGTGAACGGAGCGGGCGTATTCGATCTGGTTGAGGCGCTGGAAGCTCCGGCCACCCGGATTCGGGTTACGGGCCGCAACGTCGTCGACCCGTTCCTCGAGCGAGGCGGCAAGCGCCATCAACGAGTCGCCCGCCGGCCTGGATACGCCGGGCGGAGGCATCATTCCCGCCCGAAGCTTCAGGATCATCTTTTCGGCGACTTCGCCCTGCAGGTGTGGCGCCGAGGCGTCGAAGGTCTCCAGCGAGAGGTTGCCCCGCAGACGACGGTCGCTATGGCAACGAACGCAGTACTCGTCGATGAGTTCCTGGTCGGTCTGCGGCGTCCACACCCGGTCTTCGGCCGCCGTCTCGATCCCATCGAGGCGGGCAGACGTGAGCGGTGACAGGTCGACACCCTCGATCCCGAGCAGAAGCAGGACGGTTCCCGCCCCTGCAAGGGTGATACTGATCGTCTTCATATCGGTTCAGACCCCACGTGGGGGACTTGGTTTCCATGCGACACGCCACGCCCCGACACCCGAAACTCCAACGTACTAGACCCGCGCAACCGCGGAATCGTTGAAGATTCGAGACGGTGAAGGACGATCTTCAGTATATGGGGCTCATCTGAGCCCTGCCAGCATGCCGACGCTCCAACTGATCCGCGCATGCCCGCGAACCGGGGCAACGCATCAGGACCCCCACCGTCCTGCCTGGAACGTGGACCGGCGGCATGCTCAGCACACTCCGCGCCGCCCCGCGACTAGTGATCGTCGTGGTTCAGCTCGTACTCGCGCTGCGCATGCATCCGCTCGGCTCCCTGACGCTTGTCCCGCGCCTTCGCGGCCCGCATGGCCATGTCCCGGGTTCCGGACGTGTGCGCGGTCGGAAGCGAGAACTGACGCTCCAGAGAGGCGCTCTTGCACTCCGGGCATGTCGGTGTGTCCTCGCCACGGACCAGGGCCTCGAAGTGGTGACCGCAGTCTTGGCAGGAGTATTCGTAGATCGGTATGATGATATCCCCGGTCGGGAGTTCGTCTCCTCGTCGTCGTGACGGTACGCCGGACGACCTCGTATGAGCAACGATACTCCCTGCCCCGCCTCCGGGATCCGTTGGAGTGCATCGAACAGGAATCGAACAGGAATCGCCATGAAGATGCCCCGACCCGCCATACTCCGCACACTGACCCTGACTGCCGTCGCTGCCTGCGCAGGGCTGGTATCGGCTCAGCCGGGTGCTGCGCAGGATCTCCAGCTCGAAATGGATCGCGAACAGATGGTCGAGTTCGCGCGGACACACATCGCCATCAACGACGCGCGCGATGAGTTCCATGGTGCTGTCGCCCGCGTGCACGATCCCGAAGGTCGGATCCGAGCCCGCGAGGAGGTCGAAGCGGCCATCGAGGCGATTCTCGAGGAGGCCGAAATGACGCGAGAGGAGTATGATCAGATCACGCTGCTGATCAGCCTCGACGGCGAGCTTCGGACGATGTTCGAAGAGGTGATGGCCGAGCTGGAAGAGGAAGGTGCCGGCGCCTGAGCCCCCGGAACCCGGATCTCGTTCAACCCGCGCGGCCAGCCAGCCGGAAGAATCCCCCGTCTACTCGCAGCTCACGCAGTTGTGATTGTTGACCGCCCCAAGACTCTCCAGTAAAGCGATCGTCGAGGGGAACGGACTGATCCGCTGAACCGGGCCATTGGCCATGTCCACCGCAGTCTGCCCACGCCGACTGACCACCATCACATCGCCACCGTTCGCGACGAGATACCGGATCATCTCGTCATCGCCCCGGGCCGCGGCGTGATGCATCGCCGTATAACCGTTGTGATCCCGCTGATTGACGTCGGCCCCCAGCTCTTCGACCAGATACCGGACGGCCGGGAGCCACCCGCCGGGGACAACCCGATGGATATTGGCGGCGAAGCCCTCCCCATACCCGACGCCCGATGCCGCATGGATCGCATACACCCCCGGTCCACCGGCGGGCACCGGCGGCAGGCCGGAGGGGTCGTTGGCGCCCGTTTCGACGTTCTCGATCGCGCCGGCGCCGAAGCGCGGGCGGACGGTCTTCTTGGTCGGGATATCCGGATCCGCACCATGCTCGACGAGCAGCTGCATCAGCGGAAGATCCAGGGCGTACGTAGCGCGCCAGAAGGGCGTTGCACCCATGCGGTCCGTACGGAGGTAGTCGTCACCGAAGGTGGTGAACCACAGCTGCTTGTCGAGTCGGACGTTCACGTCGACCCCCGCATCCAGGAAGGTCCGGACCAGGTCCATGTACGTGACCTCCTGCTGCAGGTAGTCCGCAGGCTGCGGGTGCCTCGACTTCGGGATCCACTGCGTGTTGATCACCGTGTACAGCGGGGTGGCATTGGCGTCGTTCGCGAGGTTCGGATCGGCGCCGCGCTCGAAGAGCCGCATCGCGAGATCGAAGTGCCCGTTGATCGTCGCCAAGAGGAGGGGCTGTGTTCCGTCACCCACCGTCGGCTGATTGATGTCCGCCCCCGAGTCCAGGAGCGCCTCCGCGGTTCCGATGTGACCCTCACGCACCGCGAGGTGCAGGGCGGCGAGGCCACCGTAGCCCCCGACGAGCTGCGCATGCGAGAATCGTGAAGACGGCACACGATCGCGCTGCTGGTTGTTGACGTCCTGCCGGGACGGCATCATGGCACTCTGAGCGGTACGGGCGCTGTCCTCGCGCTCGGCCTGCCTCGCGCCGGTCGGTTCGCCGTACCCACCTCGACGCTCCGGGGCGCGACCATCACGGGCCATCAGAATGCGCCGCTGGAGCTCCTCCTGGCGCCGCTGGTCTGCTCGATCCTCCTGCTCTCTCGCGTCCATATCCATCACGCGAGCCGTGAGCGCCGGATCGGCCCCCGCCGCGGTCAGGACTCTGACGACCTCGGTTCGCCCTGTCGCAGCGGCGAACATCAGAGGGGTCTGGTGCCACGCACGCTCCCGTGCGTCGGCCTCGGCTCCGTGATCGAGGAGCGCGGTCACCGCGTCCGTGCTGCCCGACGCCGCGGCATAGTGGAGCGGCGTCACACCACCGGTCGACGTGCGGGCCGAAACATCTGCACCCGCGTCGGCCAAGACGCGGACGACCGTCCCCTGACCTGCCCGCGCCGCGACGTGCAACGCGGTGAAGTCGCCGAGCCGGGTCACCGCATCCAGGTACGCGCCCGCCGCGATCAACGTCTCCGCGAGTCCAGCGTGGCCGAGTTCGGCCGCCCAGTGGAGCGCGGTCATGCCATCGCCCTGCGCCGCGTTCACATCCGCGCCCGAGCGCAGCAGTGTTTCGACTTCGGCCACGTCACCCCGCATCGCAGCATCCGCGACGAGTGCCTCGGGCGCGCGTTCACCCCAGAGCAGAAGCGTCGCGATCAACGCCCAGAGGGCGTGCGACTGTACTCTCATGAGTCCGGCGACGCTGAGGACCCTCGGTTGAGCGAAAACTCGCCCGTACTGTCTCCGAAGCTGTCCATCTCGTCGTGCCCGAGCACGTGCATCATCGACAACATCGCATTCGCCATCGGCGTGCCGTCCGGTGCCTTGAGGTGCACGTTCCCCCCGAGTCTTCCGTTGGCCTTTCCGAGCACGATCAGCGGCGCCCGCCGGTGGTTGTGGACGTTTCCGTCCGCCATCGGCGATCCGAAGATGATCATCGTCTTCTCGAGCAGATTCGTCCCGCCCTCGTCGATGTCCCTGAGCTTCTCGAGGAAGTAGGGCAGCATGCTGACGTGGTACTTGTTGATCACGGCGAAGTCGAGAATCGCGGCCTCGCGCCCACCATGGTGCGACGCAGGATGGAAGGGCGTCTCCGTCCCGCTCTCCGGATAGACGCGAGACGAGGCATCACGGCCAGTCTTGAAGGCGAAGACACGCGTCATGTCCGATGCGAACGCCAGCGCCTGGAGGTCGAACATGAGCTGCATGTGCTCGGTGAACGAATCGGGGACACCCGCCGGCGCACCGGGGAGCGCGCGTTCCTCACCACTGCTGTTTTGCGCTTCGACGCCCTGAATTCGGCGCTCGATCTCACGAACGTTTTCGAGGTAGCGGTCCAGACGCGCGTAGTCGTTGGGACCCAGCGTGCGGCGCATCCGGGCAATGTCGTCGGAGATCCAGTCGAGAATGCTGCTGCTCGTACGGCGGCGACGAGCCCGCTCCTCGGGTGAGCCCCCGGCGCCGAAGAGGAGGTCGAAGGCGACGCGAGGGTCACGGATCATCGGGAGTGGCTCGGTCGGGGACCGCCAGCTGATCGAATCCGTGTACACGCAGGAATAGCCGTAGGCACAGCCGCCCGCCTGGTCCACATTCTCGATGCACAGTTGCATCGAAGGAATCGGCGTCCCCTGACCGAATCGATTCGCGTGCATCTGATCGAGGGACGTCCCGACGTACACGTCCGAGCTCTCGGTCTGCTTCGGATGGGACTGGGTCAGGAACACCGCGCTCGAGCGGAAGTGATCCCCCCCGATCTCGTTCGGCTCGAACGCCTCCGCCATGCGAACGTCCGTGTTGCTGACAATCGTCAGATATTCGCGCCACTCCTCGAGCGGCAGCAGAGAGCTCGGTGTGAGGTCGAAGTTGCTTCCCACCTCCGCCGGCGCCCAGAGATTCTGGCTCGCGCCCCAATCGTTACTCCCTGCGCACCCGTGCACGAGCTCGATCGCGACGAGGCGGGTCGGGTCGTCATCGAGCGCCGAGCCGCGCAGACGACCTGCCGGTACCATCGAATCCAGGAGCGGAAGCGCGACACTCGCGCCCATTCCCTGGAGGAAGGTCCTCCGCTCCATGTGTTTTCCCGTCAGCAACTCCATCGGGTTCGTCTCCGGCGCTCGAGGCGCGTTGAGTCCTTCGTTTCAGTTGTCCTGCGCGGATGCGGGCACACTCTGCATCCGGAAGGCGTCGCTCTTCACTACACCAAGGAAGAACGCCGACATGCGGTAATCCTGCTCTTCCGCGTCACGCACGATCCGCCGCACAGCCGGCTGATCGAAATGCTCGACCCGTCGCCCGAGTCCGTATGCCATGAGGTTGGACGTGAACGTTCGAACCAGTGGGATGGGCCGTTTGAGCAGAGCCTCCTGGAGCTGACGCGGGCTGTTGATCGGCGTACCGTCGTAGAAGTCTCCACGCGTATCGAGCGCGTTACCGTTTTCCCGAACGCGCCATTTCCCGGTCACACCGTAGCTGTCGAGCGACAGGCCGATCGGGTCCATGAACCGGTGGCACGCGTTGCACGTGGGATTCTTGCGATGGATCTCCATCCGCTCGCGCGTCGTCAGCACCCGACCACCATCCGACTCTTCGGTCTCCTCGAGCGTCGGAACTCCGGGAGGAGGGGGAGGAGGAGGCGTGCCCATGACGACCTCCATGACCCACTTGCCGCGGAGGACCGGCGAGGTGCGCCCCGCCTGCGAGGTCAGCGTGAGCACACTGGCATGTCCCAGAACGCCCCGCCTCATGTCGTTGGGATACGACACGCGACGGAATTCGTCACCCGTGACACCTTCGATCCCGTAGTGGCGGGCCAGCCGCTCGTTGAGGAACGTGTAGTCTGCCGTGTAGAGCTCGAACACAGGTCGATCCTCGCGGATCAGACTCGTGAAGAAGCGCTCCGTCTCCTCCAGCATGTCGTCCGCGAGCTGCTGGTGGAAATCGGGTTCGAGACGGACATCCGGATGGACCTTGTCCAGGTCCTGGAGCCGAAGCCACTGCGCTGCAAAGCGCGATCCGAGGGCCTCGGCCCGCGGGTCCGCGAGCATGCGTTCGACTTGCTCTTCCAGCACGTCGTCATTGGAAAGCTCACCGCGGGCGGCGAGGGCCCGGAGTTCCGCATCCGGCGGGAGCCCCCAGATAAAGTACGAGAGCCGAACGGCGAGATCCTCGTCCTGAATCGGATAGAGCGTGCCCGGTCGGACGTCGCCTGGAGCCTCTTCGAAGCGGAATACGAAGTGAGGGCTCGCGAGCATGGCCTCCAGAGCCGTCCGGATTCCGATCTCGAAACCACCGTCCTCTGCACCGTAGTCGTAGAAACTCAGCAGGGCCTCTCGATCGTCGGCGGTCAAGGGACGCCGAAACGCCGTTGAGCCGAGTCGCTCGATGATCGACTGGGCGCAGGGACGCTCATCTTCCGCGCTCGTCGGCCGACAGGTGAAGACCGCTCGCCTCGTCGGCGTGTCGGAGACACCCGTGACATTCTCCGGTCCCACGACGACCAGATCGCGCAGATGAGGCAGGGACATCACACCGTACGTCCCGGCGATGGCCGTACTCGCCAGCGACCAGTCGTGCGGTGAGATGAGATCCTGCACCGGCCCGTCCGCCTTCATGATGAACGCCGCCGTCACCCGATGGGGGCCCGCGGGCACCGCGATCGGAGGAGAGCGCATCTCGACACTTTCCGGATTCGAGACGTGCATCCAGCGGTCGATGTCCATCAGCGCCACGCGCTCCCCGTCGACCGAGATCTCGATCTGCTCGGGACTTTCGGGCGTCGTGTTCAGCGCGGAGGCCCCGTTCCCGACCGCCGTACCCGTCGTCTCGTGGTGGAACGAGAAACGGAAGACGTAATCGCCATCGGCAGGAAAGTTGTGAACGACCGAAACACCACCTCGGGTCCCGTACGGCGCCCCCGGGGCCCGTTCGGTCTGCGAGGCCCAGCGCGGGACGCGATACTGCGTTTCCGTCGACGTCGCATGGGGGTCACCGAGTGCCAGCCGGCTGACCTCGGCCGCCGCGTTCAGATACGCGTCGAGGAGCGTCGGGGACAGCATCTGGACGTCGGCGATGTTGTCGAAGTTCGCGCTCTTCGTGTCCGGCGGAAGGTAGTCGGCCCCGTCGATCTCGAGTCCGAGCAGGTCCTGGATCGAGGCGGCGTATTCGGCCTGATTCAGACGCTGAAAGGTCCGGGCGCCGGGGTTCGGCTGATCCTCCGCGATCCGATCGAGCCGCTCCTCCAGCGCTTCGACCAGAATCTCCAGGGTATCGCCAGCCGGGCGCGCGACGCCCGGCGGTGGCATCATCCCGGCGCGAAGCTTCACGACCATCTTCTCGGCGACGTCACCCTGAAGATGGGGCTGCTCGGCGTCGAACGACTCGAGGGAAAGGTTCCCCCGAAGCCGTCGATCGGAGTGACAGCGCACGCAGTACTCCTGAATGACGTCGTTCTCGTCGAACGCATTCACCGAGCGCATCGACGCGGGTGGGCTGCGGTCACCGCCCGTTCGGGCCCCGGACTCGCTCCACACCGTGTCTGTCTGCTCGACAACACCCGCCCCGAGAATGAGCAGCGTGCCGAGCGCTCCGAACGTCGTCGTCGCTTTCAGTCCAACCATCGAATTCCTGATCCCTCCGTCAGCCGGCTGGTGCGGCCGAGTACGGCACGGTCAATGAGAAATCCCCCGTGCTGTCACCAAAGCTGCGAATGTCGTCCATACCCAGCTTGTGCATCAGCGACAGCATCACGTTCGCCATCGGCGTCCCATCCGGAGCTTTCAGGTGCACATTGCCCTCGAGCTGACCGTTGGCTCCACCCATAAGGACAAGCGGGCAGCGTCGATGGTTGTGGAGATTGCCGTCCGCCATCGGCGAACCGAAGACGATCATCGTCTTTTCCAGCAGATCGGTCCCACCCTCGTCGAGCGACTGAAGGCGCTCGAGGAAGTATGGAAGCATGCTGACGTGGTACTCGTTGATCTTCTGGAAATCGAGGATGGCCTCTTCCCGGCCGCCATGATGCGACGCCGGATGGAACGGCCGGTCGGTCCCTGATTCGGGGTAGACCCGGCCGGACGCGTCCCGACCGGTCTTGAACGAGAAGACTCTCGTCATGTCCGACGCGAAGGCGAGCGCCTGCAGATCGAACATCAGACGCATGTGTTCCTCGAAGGAGTCGGGCACTCCAGCCGGAGCACCGGGCAACTGACGCTCCTCTCCCGTGGAATTCTGTGCCTCGACCGCCTGAATCCGTCGCTCGATTTCTCGGACGTTCTCCAGATAACGGTCGAGCCGCTGCATGTCGTTCGGACCGAGCTCCCGCTTGAGATAGGCGATCTCACCCGTGATCCAGTCGAGAATACTGCTGTTCGTCCGCC
>CALHIO010000096.1 GCA_938030915.1 uncultured Gemmatimonadota bacterium | reverse complement strand
CGGGCGTGTGGGCTAGCGTGGCCCTCCGGGCTCCGGACCGGTCACGGCCGGAAGGTCGTCCCGGGTGCCCCAGTCGCGCCACGACCCGTCGTAGAACTTCGTGTCGTACCCGAGCATCCGTGCCGCAAGGTAGGTGTAGCTCGCCCGCCAACCGACCATGCAGTAGGCCACCACCGTGTCCCCGGGCGATACACCGGCGTCCTCGAAGAGCTTAATCAACTCGGCCCGATCCCTGAGGAAGGGAGACGCACGGCTGTCGACCAGTTCTTCCCAGTACATCTGATGCGCACCGGGGATGTGTCCGGGATTCGCTATGCCGCCCATCCCCCCGTCTTCGCCCGTGTATTCGTCGTCGGGCCGGGCGTCGACGAGGGACGTCGCCTCGTCGCCGAGACGATCGTGGACCCAGTCCGCCGAGACCAGCACGTCGTCGCGGGGGCCGAGGGTCAGGACACCGGCACCCGCCACCGCCGGCTCCACGGTCGTGAGTTCCCGTCCGGACGCCGTCCATCCGGCCTGCCCTCCATCGAGCACGTGGACCCGGCCGCCCAGCCCCATCACCTCCAGCGTCAGGAACGTGCGCGATGCGAAGAGGGGATTCGTCGCGTACACCACGACATGATCGATCTCGTCATGCAGACCCAGTTGTCGGAGCGTCCCACCGACCTCCTCGGAGGACCGCATCTCGGTGCCCCACGCCGGATCCCCATCCCACACGATCCGGTTGAGATCGAGGAAGCGTGCGCCCGGAATGTGCCCCTCGTCGTAGGAAGCCCGACGCATATCCGCCTGGAGGAGCAACACCCGCGAGTCACCCATGCGTCGGGCGAGCCACTCCGCATCGACGACAGGACCGACCTGGGCCTCGGCCGTCGCGGGTCCCGCGAGGGTGAATACGCACATGAGGACGAATGCTGCGGACGCGAGTGTCCTCACGGGAAGCGGAGAACGACGATCAGTACTCGCCTTCGTCGTCACCCATCCACAGGTCGGGCTCGTCGTCCGAGTCGACTCCATCATTGTCGTCGTCGTCCTCTTCCTCCTCGTCTTCGTCCTCGTCCCACTCATCATCGTCCCAGTCGTCCTCGTCGCCGTCGTCCCAGACTTCGCCGTCGAGTTCATCGTCTTCATCCAGATCATCTGCGGAGAGCGCGAGGGTGTCGCGCATCGTGCCACGCACACGAAGGAGCCCGCTCATCTCGAAAAAACCTCTGGGTGGGAGGCCTCGCCCCGCACCGACCCCCGTCGGTGAGAAACATGACCCGGTCTTTCGCGAAAGAAGTTTCGGCGGCACGCGATGTCAACGTGTTTGTGATGGACAGGAGCCATCGCTGATTTCGCAGCCAATCCGCTGCGCCTGCCGCACAGCGTAAAGCGACGGCCCAGCGTGCTCCGCACTGGAACCCGGCCTCACCCTGGATACCTTTGCACACCTTCGGGACGCCCACACCATGCATCGATGACGACCGAATCAAACCCGTTACTGTCGGGGTCCTTTCGCATCCCCTTCCACGCGATCCGAGCCGAACACGTGGAGCCCGGGATTCGCGAGGCTCTCTCAGACGCGCAGGCCGAAGTGGACGCGGTTGCGGCAGACGTGTCGTCTCCTTCGTGGGACAACACGCTGGGTCGACTGGACCGGGCACTCGAGCGACTCTCTGAACGCCTGGCCCCCGTCGGCCACCTCGTCTCAGTCGCGGAGACCCAGGAGCTGCGCGACGCATACAACGTCGTCCTCCCGGAGATCTCCTCGTTCTGGTCCAGTATCCCGCTGAACACGGGGCTGTGGAAGCGCCTGGAGTCATACGCCGGAACGGATGACGCAGCAGCCCTCGAGGGCATACGACGGCGCCACCTCGACAAGACGATCGACGAATTCAAGCGTGCGGGCGCCGATCTGCCACCGGACCGGAAGGAGCGACTCCAGACGCTTCAGGTCGAGCTGGCTCAAATCCAGCAGAAGTTCAGTGAGAACGTCCTGGATGCGACGGCCGCGTGGGAACTTCTGGTGACGGACGAGTCCCGCCTCGATGGCGTACCCGACGCGCCAAGGCGGCGCTTCCGGGCACGTGCGGAAGAGAGTGGCCAAGACGGGTGGATGCTCACGCTCGACTACCCCTCCGTCGAGCCGATTCTGAAGTATTGCCGGGATCGGGACATCCGCCGCGACGTCCTGGTCGCGTACACGACGCGCTGCCGTGAGGGTGACCACGACAACCGTCCTCTCCTTGCACGCATCCTCCGCATGCGCGACGAGGTAGCGGACATCCTCGGATACGACGGATTCCCGGATTACGTCCTGGCGGATCGTATGGCGGGGTCCGGTGCGCGAGCGATCTCGTTCGAGAACGACCTGACCGAGAGAACGCGACCCTACTGGCAGCGAGACGCCCGAGACCTGGCCGAGCATGCGACTTCGCTCGGTCTGGACACGCTGCGCCCCTGGGACGTGGGCTTTGTTACGGAGGATCTGCGGAAACGTCGATACGACATCGATGACGAGGTGCTGCGCCCGTACTTCCCGTTGAGCCAGGTCCTCGACGGCATGTTCGAAATCGTGCGAAGGACATTCGGCTTTCGCCTCGAAGAGCGTCAGATCGAGGATGTGTGGCACGAGGACGTCCGCTTCTACGAGATCTACGACGAGTCGGGCACGATGCTGGGCGCCTTCTATACCGACTGGTTCCCGCGCAAGGAGAAGCGCCAGGGCGCCTGGATGAACAACTTCATCACTGGTGGACCTCGTGACGGAACGTTCGCACCTCATCTGGGCGTCATGTGCGGGAACTTCACCCCGCCCGAGGGCGAGGGTGAGGCGCTGCTCACCCATCGGGAAGTCCAGACTACGTTCCACGAGTTCGGCCACCTGCTGCACCACTGTACGTCGCGGGTGTCGATCCCGTCGCGCGCCGGGATTCACGTCGCGTGGGACTGGGTCGAACTACCGAGTCAGCTCATGGAGAATTGGACGTGGGAACGGGAAGCCCTCGATCTCTTCGCGAGGCATTACGAATCAGGCGAGGCGTTCCCCGAAGAACTCTACGAGCGCCTGGTCGCGGCGCGCCGCTTCATGGGCGGCTGGGCCCAGATGCGTCAATTGTCTCTGGGGACCGTCGATCTGGAACTCCACGAACAGCTCGCGCCCACGCTTCGCGACGAGGCTGAAGACCGCGACTCCGGAGATGAACTCGATGCCGCTCAGGGTGCCGAGGTCATGGAGTTCGCTCGCTCCCGCTTCGCCGACTTCTCCCCCGACCCCGACTTCGCGGATCTACACATCCTCACCTCCTTCACGCACCTGTTCGCCGGGGGCTACGCGGCGGGCTACTACAGCTACCTCTGGTCGGAGGTACTCGATGCCGACGTGTTCACCCGCTTCCGGGAGGAGGGCATCTTCAATCGCGACACGGGTCGTAACTACGTCGAAGCGATTCTCGCCCGAGGTGATTCCGCTGACCCGGACTCACTCTTCATCGAGTTCATGGGTCGCGACCCCGACCCCGAGGCGCTCCTCAACCGAAACCTGGGCGCACTCGCATCCTGAGGATCTTCGGGCCTGACACGTGGGGCCGGGCTCCTCGTATACTTCGATGAGCTGATGAATCTGTTTCCGAGAGGCACCATGACCATCGCGCGCACGCTGCTCCGGCCCACGCTCGTCGCTGCCTTCGCCTGGGTATCCGTGGCCTGCAACGAAGTCCCACTGAGCTATGGAGACGCGAACAGCATCATCGCGGTCATGCCGGCCGACTCATGGGCCGAAGTTCAGGAGGACGTCTACGGCGCACTCGAGCCGACGATCACGACCGTCCGCGCGGAAAAGACCTTCACCGTCACGTATCAGGAGCCCGGTGCGCAGTACTGGGACAACCTGCGACGCTTCCGACAGATGCTCGTCGTCGGCTCCCGGGACGACCTCTGGGTTCAGGAGGTGCTCGAGGAGGCGCGCGAGCCGATTACCGAGAATGGCATGCACCAGGTGTACGACGTCTGGTCGCGCGGCCAGACGATCACACTCGTCCTCTTGGATCAGGGCTGGAGTCGGGCCGATCTTCTGCCGTTCCTGCCCGACGTCAACGCTCTGCTGGACGGGCAGTTCCGGCGCTACGCCCAGAACCGGATGTACATGTCGGGCGTGGACTCCGCGCTGGCGGACACACTTTCATTGAGGGCCGGCTTCTCGATGGTACTGCCGACCGTCTATCGATGGCAGACCCGTGACTCGGTCTACATCTTCCGCAACGACAACCCGGATCCGTCGGAGCTGATCCGTCAGATCGGTGTCACGTGGATGACACCGGCGGTTGGAACGCTCGATCAGGAACGCGTGGTCGCGTGGCGGGACGCGGTCGCCGAGGCACACTACACCGAGCCCCAGGTCGTCGTGCTCGAAGGCCTGAGCGAGCGCGTCGTCGACGTGAACGGCCTGTCCGCATACGAGGTGCAGTCGCAGTGGCGCAATCCGCCGGACCGGGGGTGGCCCGCGGGTGGCCCGCTCATCACCCGGGTGGTGACCTGTGATGCCCAGGATCGAACGTATCTCCTGGACGCCTGGCTGTACGCGCCCGGCAAGGAGAAGTACGAGTACATGATCCAGCTCGAGACCCTGCTCGGCACCTTCACCTGCGAGGCCTGAACGACCTGCGGTCAATCGCGGACGTCACCCTCGCGGCGACCCAGCAACTCACGCAGGCCGTAGTAGTCGTGAAAAGCGAGGCCCGCGAAGGCGGGCTCGACGGACAGATAGCGGATGATCTCGTCGGTGACGCTCCGCATCGCATCCGGCCCGAGGTTGTGGAAGGATTGTGCGTCCGCCCCCACCCGGATCGGTCGGCCCGCTGGCCAGTAGCGGAGTGAGACCGCATCCGCGCTACGCTCGCGGACTTCCGCCAGCTGCGCCGCGCCATCGATGAGCCAGAGCCGGCCCCGTCCATCCGCACGCTCTTCAAGCACGATCCAGCGGGCGTCCGAGTGGGGAGGAAGGCCCTCATCGAAGGGGCCGAAAAACGTGTGCAGATCCTCGTCGACAAGCGGAACCGTTTCGACCCCCACAAAGACATCCACGCCCACGGCCTCCGCGAGTTCCAGCTCATGGTACGAATGCGCGAGGGCGCCGTTCGCACCCAGCGGCTCGGTGCGGTAGTCCATGATCGCGATGTCATCCACGAGGCCGAGGATCTGATCCAACATCCCGGCTCGACGACCGTCGAGCGTGGCCTCCATATAGATGCCCGACTCCTCGTCCGGCGCATCGAACCAGAACGGGATGTCGACCGCCACCCGAAGCCCGGCCGCACGACCGATCCGCGACACGCCGCCGAGAAGCCTCACGTACGCGTCCAGGTAGCGCTGCCGGAACGGGCCCTGGAAGCCGGGCACGAGGTACGGCTCAATGTCGTAGCGGATCCCGTAAAAGCGCTGTTCCTCGGGCACCGAACGATTATGCTCGACCATGCGTTCGACGGTACGCCAAACACCGGCGTGATTCTCCTCGCGGACGAAATCGGGATCTCCGTCCAGACCATACGTCAGCGCACCGCGGGCTCGCAGATCGGCGATGAGCGGCCCGATCTCCTCGCCCGAGAACGGCGTGAAGCCGGCTCGTGGCGCATCCCCCTCGGCCCACGCGAGATGCAGGAAGATGCGGGTGATCCCCTGAGTCTCGACGAAGTCGAGGAAGGCCGCCCGCTCGTCCGCATCGCGCATGATCCGAGCGGTCTGCCACACCCAGAGCGCGGTCTCACGTGTCGGTCGCGCATCCGGCAGCTCCGGATCGGGGAGTGGGGGCGCGTCGGAATACGTGACCCGCGGCGGGACAGGGTCGCTCCTGAGGTAGTACGGATTGAGGCGGACCCCGTCCGAATGCCACGCGAGAGAGACACGACCTCGCCGCACATCGGTCGCTCGTGCGAGTCCGTAGTCCCCGGGATCGAAGTCCACGAAGACGAGCGGCACGTCGTATTGAGCGACCGCGCCCTCCGCGAGCAGACAGCCCACCGCCACGGCCAGCAGTAGACCAGATGCGCCGGCACGGAGCCCGCGACACACAGCGCGCTCGAGCCGCGTTGCGAAATTTGGCCGCACCGTCTCCTCCTGCCTCAGGAATCACCCACCTTCACGATGCTACTCACCCCGGCCGCGGAAGGCCGCTTGCTGTCGCCTGCACAACAATCTCACACGACTCCGCGGCGTACGGAGCCCCCCTCGGCCGCCGCGTCTGGCGTCGACCCCTCACGACGTTACGTTGCGTTCCTTCTCGAAAATCTCCCGATCATCCGCCGTCGCGTCGCCGTCTTCCGTGAGCTTCGTCCACCTCCACACGCACTCCGAATACTCGCTCCTCGACGGCGCGAATCGCCTTGGTGACCTGGTCCGAAAGGCGACCGAGTACGAGATGCCCGGGCTCGCCCTCACCGACCATGGCTGCATGTTCGGGGCATGGACCTTCCACAAGATGGCCCGAAAAGAGGGCATCAAGCCGATCGTCGGGATGGAGGCGTACGTTGCGCCCGGCGACCGTCGCGACCGTTCCCGGGGAGGCCAGGGCGATCGCGCGTATTACCATCTCGTCCTCCTCGCGCGAGACCTGCAGGGGTACAAGAACCTCTGCAAGCTCTCCTCGATCGGTTACACCGAAGGTTTCTACCACAAACCACGCATCGATCGGGAAGTCCTTGCCCAGTATCACGAAGGAATCATCACCTCATCGGCGTGCATGGCGGGCGAAGTCGCACGGCACCTGCAGGCGGGGAATCCCGCCGGCGCACGGGAGACCGCGGAGTGGTACGCGAATCTGTTCGACGGCCGCTACTACCTCGAGGTCCAGGCGCACGGTACGCCCGGCCAGGCGGAACTGAACCAGAAGATCTTCGATCTGGCCGACGAGATCGGACTGCCCGTCGTCGCAACGAACGACGCGCACTTCTGCATGCCGGAGGATCACGAGGCTCACGACATCCTGCTCTGCATCGGGCTCGGGAAAGACCGCGACGACCCGAACCGGATGAAGTACGACGAGGGCCTCTACTTCAAGAATGCGGAGGAGATCGCCGCCCACTTCCCGACGCACCCCGAGGTCCTCGAGAACACGCTCGCGGTCGCGGACGCCGTCGATCTGGTCTTCGAGAAGAAATACTACGTCCCCGAGTTCCCCGTCCCCGAAGAGCATGACAGTGAGGCGGACTACCTCGAGCACCTCTCACTCGAAGGTGCGAAGGCGCGGTACGGCGATCCACTGCCGCCGGAGGTCCAGGAACGCTTCGACTACGAAATGGGGGTCATCAAGGGAACCGGATATTCCGGGTACTTCCTCATCACGGCCGACTTCATTCGTTGGGCCCGTGAGCATGACATCCCGGTGGGCCCGGGCCGTGGCTCGGCCGCCGGATCGCTCGTCGCCTACGCGCTCGGGATTACGAACCTCGACCCGATCGAGTTCGACCTGCTCTTCGAGCGGTTCCTGAACCCCGAGCGAATCTCGATGCCGGATATCGACATCGACTTCTGCTACGAGCGTCGTGGTGAGGTCATCGAGTATACGCGTGAGAAGTACGGAAAGGACGCGGTGGGGCAGATCATCACGTTCGGGACGATGAAGAGCCGGGCGGTGATCAAGGACGTGGGACGCGCCCTCGGGTTCGAGCCGTCCGAGACGGACCGCATCGCCAAGCTGATCCCGAATGCGCCGGGGCAGGCCTTCACCGTTCAGGAGGCCGTCGAGGGACTGAAAGAGGTCAAGGACCTCTATCGTCAGGACGACCGGCACCGGCAGCTCTTCGACTACTCGATGACCCTCGAGGGCCTCGCGCGCCACGCCTCGGTTCACGCGGCCGGCGTCGTGATCGCGCCCGGGCCCATCGACGACTACGTACCCGTGTCCATCCAGAAGGGCGGGAACGGGGGCGATGACGACGCGATGGTCGTCACGCAGTACGACATGAACGCGCTCGAGGACGCGGGCATGCTGAAGATGGACTTCCTCGGGCTGAAGACGCTCACGGTCATCCACGACGCGGTGGAGATGGTGAAGGCGCGCTACGGTACCCTTTCCAACCCGGACACCGGCGAAGAGTACGCCACGGTCGACGACATTCCGCTCGACGACCCCGCGGTCTACAGGATGATGGCTCGAGGCGGGACCTCGGGAATCTTCCAGTTCGAGTCGAACCTCGCGAACGACAAGCTTCGCTCGATGCGCTGTGACCGCTTCGAGGATCTCGTCGCGACCAACGCGCTCATCCGGCCCGGCCCGCTCGACTCGGGCATGACCGACGTCTTCATCGACCGGAAGCTCGGCAAGCAGGCGGTGACGTATCAGCACCCGACGCTCGAAAAGGTTCTCGAGCCGACGTACGGGGTCATCGTCTACCAGGAGCAGGTGATGCGCATCGCGTCCGAGCTCGCGGGCTTCACGCTCGGCGAAGCAGACGTACTGCGTAAGGCGGTCGGCAAGAAGAACGTCGAGCTCATCAGGGCGGAGCTCGGCACGTTCGTCGAGCGCGCGACGGAGCGGGACATCCCGCACGACGTGGCCACGGACCTCGCCGAGCAGATCGAGACGTTCGGTCGCTACGGCTTCAACCGGAGCCACTCGGCCGCGTACTCACTCGTCTCGTACCACACTGCGTGGCTGAAGGCGCACTACCCGGCCGAATTCATGGCCGCCCTGCTCTCCTCGGTGCTCGACACCACGGACAGCGTGGTCAAGTACATCGGCGCATGCCGGGACCTTCCGAGGTATCTACCGAAGCTGAAGGACCCGGTCGAAGTGCTGCCCCCGGACGTGAACGAGTCGGGGTGGAAATTCACGGTGACCTCGGCAGGACGCATCCGCTTCGGACTCGGTGCGGTGAAGGGTGTCGGGCACGGCGCCGTGCAATCGGTGCTCAAGGCGCGCGCGGATGGTCCGTTCACCTCCCTCTTCGACTTCCTCGAGCGCATCGATATCCGTGCGCTCAACAAGCGCGCCTGTGAAGCGCTGATCGCCGCCGGGGCCCTGGACGCGTTCGGCCACCGCTCCCAGCTCATCGCCGGACTCGATTCGGCCTACTCCGAGGTTCAGGCCCGTCAGGCCGAGATCGAATCCGGGCAGGGATCGCTCTTCGGTGAATCATCCGCCCTGCCTCGATCCGCACCGCAATTGCCCCACGTCCCGGAGTGGCCCGAACCCGACCTGCTGGCGCGCGAGAAAGCATCGCTCGGCTTCTTCATTTCCGGGCACCCGCTCGATCGCTACCGCGAGGTGGTGCGTGCGTTCGGTCCCGTGACGTCCCGCTCCCTCTCCGACAGTCCCGGCCAGTCCGTCGAGCTGCCGTGCGTGGTCACCTCGGTGACGCGGCAGATCTCCAAGAAGAACAATCAGGAATGGGGCAAGATCACCGTCGAGGATTTCGAGGGTACCGCGACCATCCTCGCGTTCCGCGACACGTGGCAAAACTTCAAGGAGCTGCTCATTCAGGACGCGGTCGTTCTGATCCGCGGCAAGGTCAGCTCCAACGAACGTGACGAGGAGGACCCGCCCGTCTTTCTCGATCATGCGCGTCTTCTGGATGACGTGACGGACGCCGGTGAACTCGCGCTTCAGATCGAAGTGGATCTCGAAGCCGAATACGCCGACGAGGCCTTCGCGCGGGCACGCCAGGTCCTCCTCGCCCACCCGGGCGAGTCTCCGAACTGGCTTCAGGTTGGCCGCGACAATGGAGAGCCCGCGCCGAAGCTGCGCTCGAAGAGCCTGAAAGCGAATGTCTTCGCTGGACGCCTTCCGCCATCTTGTGCAAGCTCTGGGCCCAGGCCCGGCGCAACGCAGTGGTCAGACGTGACAGCATTCTGAGCCTGAGCCTCAGCC
>CALHIO010000095.1 GCA_938030915.1 uncultured Gemmatimonadota bacterium | reverse complement strand
ACGCGGCGATCGATTCGCCTTTGATCTCGTGAGCCTTGCCGACAACGGCGGACTCGACCACGGACGGGTGATCCACCAGGGCGCTCTCCACCTCCATCGTCCCGATCCGGTGGCCGGCGACGTTCAGCACGTCGTCGACGCGCCCAAGGATCCACAGGTATCCGTCCTCGTCGATCTTCGCGCCGTCGCCCGGGAAGTACACGTTCGGCCACTTGGACCAGTAGGTGTCCCGGAAGCGCTGCTCGTCCCCCCACACGGTGCGGAGCATCGACGGCCACGGAGTAGTGATGGCGAGATACCCGGCCGTCGTATCGTTACCGGCCTCGTCGAGGATCACCGCCTGAATCCCGGGGAACGCTCGGGTCGCCGTGCCGGGCTTGGTTTCCGTCAGACCTGGAAGCGGCGTGATCATGATCGCCCCCGTCTCCGTCTGCCACCACGTGTCGACGATCGGGCACCGCTCGCCTCCGATCACCTTGTGATACCACATCCAAGCTTCAGGATTGATCGGCTCTCCGACGGTCCCGAGCAGACGCAACGAGGAGAGGTCCGATTTCGCCGGCCACTCGTCGCCCCAGCGCATGAAGGCCCGAATGGCGGTCGGAGCCGTGTAGAAGATCGTCACCCCGTACTTCTCGCAGAGCTGCCAGAAGCGCCCTCGATCAGGCGTGTCGGGCGCTCCCTCGTACATGACCACCTGTGCACAGTTCGCGAGGGGCCCGTAGACGATGTAACTGTGTCCGGTGATCCAACCCACGTCCGCGGTACACCAGTACACGTCGTCGTCCTTGAGATCGAACACCGCCTTCGTCGTTGCGTACGCCTGGGTCAGGTACCCCCCGGTCGTGTGCACGACCCCTTTCGGCTTTCCCGTCGTTCCCGACGTGTAGAGGATGAAGAGCGTGTCCTCGGCATCCATCTGAACGGCCGGGCAGTCTCCCGACACCCCCGCCACCAGATCGTGGTACCAATGATCGCGGCCATCCTTCATGGTGACCGGGGTCTTCGACGTCAGCTGCCCGCCGCGCGCGACCACCACCACATGTTCGATCGTGGGAGACTGCTCGAGGGCGACGTCGGCGTTGGCCTTCAGGGGCACGACGGAACCGCGACGCCATCCACCGTCGGCCGTCACGAGCACCTTCGAGGCCGCATCGTTGTTGCGATCAGCGAGCGAATCCGGACTGAAGCCCCCGAACACGACCGAGTGAACCGCCCCGATCCGTGTGCACGCCAGCATCGCGATCGCCGCCTCGGGAATCATCGGCAGATAGATCGTGACCCGATCTCCCTTCTCGACGCCGAGACCCCTCAGAGCGTTTGCGAACGCCGAGACCTCATGGTGCAACTCCGCATACGTGTATGTGCGGGTGTCTCCGGGCTCACCCTCCCAGATGAGGGCCGTCCGATCGCCACGCCCGGCCTCCACGTGACGGTCGAGACAATTGTGGGCGACGTTGAGCTTGCCCCCGAGGAACCACTTCGCATGGGGAGGCGTCCATTCGAGCACCGTGTGCCACGGCTCGAACCAGTCCAGTTCTCCAGCCCACTCGGACCAGTATGCCTCGGGGTCTCCCGAGGCTCGATCGTAAATCGAGGGATCGTTGAGGTTCGCCTGGCCGACAAAAGCGCTGGAAGGCGGAAAGCGGCGGTCTTCCTGCAGAAGGGCATCGAATTCGCCGGCGTCACTCATGCGTCTTCCTCGTCGAAACGGGTCTGCGGTTCGGATGCGCCCAATCTGCATGCGGACCCTTCCCGAGCAACCCATCGATTCCGTTGGATCGAGGCACGGAGGTGACTAGCTTATCAAGAATCATTCTTGATAAAGAGTCATGAGTAACAGCTGCAACGCTCAGGGAAGTGCGCCGGATCGCCTCGGCCTCCAGATCACGTCGACGATCGTGGCGCTGGTGGCCACGATCTTGGGGTGGCTGTCCCCGGAGGTCGGCTTTCCCGAACTCTCCCTTCCCCTGTTTCTTCTCGCCTACGTGACGGCCGGGTGGGACGCCACCCTTCGGGCCGCCCGAGCACTCGGCGCGCGCGAACTCGACGTCGACGTACTCATGCTCCTGGCAGCGTTCGGGGCCGCGGTCGTAGGCCACTGGCTGGAGGGTGCCGTCCTCCTCTTCCTCTTCTCGCTGGGTAACACGCTCGAGACATTCGCCTTCCGAAGAACGAGGCGATCGATCGAGGCCCTAGTGGAGTTGAGCCCCGATGAAGCCGTGCTCCTGGAAGGCACAGAGGAGCGGACCGTTGCCGTCGAGAGCCTGCGACCCGACGACGTGGTGCGCGTGCGTCCCGGTGATCGCATCCCTGTCGACGGCACGGTGGTCGGGGGCGGGTCCGCCGTCGACGAGTCCACGCTCACCGGAGAGTCAGTCCCGGTCGACAAGCGCTCCGGAGACTCGGTCTTCGCCGGAACGCTGAACGAATCCGGATCCCTCGACATCCGGATGACGCGCCCGGCGGACCAGACGGCCCTCGCGCGTATCATCTCGATGGTCGAGGAAGCCCGTGAGTCGCGAGCACCGACCCAGAGCTGGATCGAGGAAGTCGAGGGCCGCTACGCAGCCGGGGTCATCCTCGCCTCCGGTCTTGCGATCGTGGTTCCCTGGACGCTGATGGGATGGACCTTCGATGATGCGTTCTATCGAGCGATGACCCTGCTCGTCGTCGCCTCACCATGCGCTCTCGTCATCTCGATCCCGGCGACCATCGTCTCGGCGGTAGCCAACGGCGCCCGCCACGGCATCCTGTTCAAGGGTGGAGCGCACATCGACGCGCTGGCGGACGTGACGACGTTCGCGTTGGACAAGACCGGGACCGTGACGGTCGGGCACCCTGACGTCATCGCGATCCAGCCTGCCGGGAACTCCACGGCCGGCTCTCCCGATCGCTTGCTCTCTCTGGCCGCGGCGGCAGAGCATCGGTCCGAGCACCATCTGGCAGCCTCGATCGTGCGGGCGGCCGAGGCTCGCGGCCTCCCGATCGAGGAGCCGACCGCATTCCAATCGTTCGCCGGTGAGGGGGTGGAGGCTCAGGTGAACGGCATGCGGGTTCGCGTCGGCAAGCCGGGGTTCATCCGAGCCGGTGTGGCCCACTTCGATGAGTCGGTCGCCGAGGCACTCCGAGAGCAGCATCCCACGGCAACACACGTCCACCTTGCGATCGACGACGTGCATGCCGGTGGATTCGCGATTCAGGACCACGCGCGCGCCGGTGCGAAACGTGCGATCGCAGCCCTCCGGTCAAACGGCATCGACCGCGTGATGATGCTCACGGGTGACTCGGAGGCGACCGCCCAGGCGGTCGGCGTGAGCGTGGGTATCGACGAAATCCATGCGGCGCTCGCCCCCGATGAAAAGTCGAGGATTCTGGAGGATGCCCGTGGCACCGGCGGGATCGCAATGGTCGGAGACGGGGTGAACGATGCGCCGGCGCTGGCTGTCGCTGACGTGGGAATCGCGATCGGTGTCGCAGGAACGGATGTCGCGCTCGAAACGGCCGATGTGGTCGTGATGGGCGAAGACCTCTCCAGCCTGGCCCATGCAGTTCGTCTGAGTCGGCGGACTCGGCGGATCGTTCGTCAGAACCTCGTCTTCGCCGTAAGCATGATGACCATCCTCGTCTTCGCTGCGCTCATGGGCTGGATCGGTCTCACGATCGGGGTCATCGGGCACGAGGGGTCGACGGTCGTCGTCGTCTTCAACGGGCTGCGGCTCCTGTCGGATGGCCGGTCATGAGCATGCCGATGCGGACACGGGGAGCGGACCCGTCGACGCGGGCGTGGCGGCTACCCCGCGAGACCATCCTCCACGTCCGTCAGCAGGGCCAGTTCAGGCGACCGCAGAATCTCCGCAAAGCCCGACACGACCCGTTCGAGCCAGGGATCCATCTCCGAGCGACCGCCCTGAATCATCGCACGCGGGAGGCGCACCTTGAAGCGGACCTCGGTATCCGCGTCGGCAGCGGCATCCTCCGCGTCATCGAGGCGAAAACGAAGAGACAGGGGGCGACGCTGTCCGCGCGTCAATTCCCGGGCCGACAGACGGCTGAGGGCCGACAGCACCTGGCCGGAGTCACCGATCGAGCCGAGAGGTCGCAGGTCCACGACCAACGCCACATTGCCGCTGACCCCGCGGCCGGTCTCATCGAGATACGCGTCGACGCTGGCGAAGTCGGGGCCATCGGCCCGATGGAAGAAGAGGTACGCGCTGCGAGTCGATTCTCCTTCCCATCGCCCCTCGAATTGATGGCTCGTCGTTTTCTGGAGCCCCGAGAGGTCCCACCCCGACGCCTCGATCCCCTCCCTGAGGGCGTCGATGAGCGGCTCGAGCGTGAGAAACGCTGCGCTCACGGTCTGGCGCCCCTCGTCACAGCGCGGCGCACACCCCATCCTGTGCACGCTGCGATTGACACATTTTTGAGCGGTCGTATAACGTTCATGGGTCCAGTGTCCGTCCTGACGGACGGGGAGTAGACGAATTCGTATGTCCAGTCATTCGACGACCGACCTGCGCCTGCGAGAGGCTCTCGAGGGTAGCGGCCAGCGCTTCACGGAGCAGCGCGCGGCGGTTTTCCGTTATCTGGCGAACACCGACGTGCACCCCACGGCGGACGAGGTCTTCCTCGCCGTGCGGAAGGAACTCCCCGCGATTTCGCTGGCGACGGTGTACAAAAGCCTCGAAACGCTGGTTGGCTGTGGGCTCGCGGTCAAGCTGAGCTACGCCGATCACTCGGCCCGGTATGACGGGCGAACCGACCCTCATCACCATGCACGCTGCGTGATGTGCGAATGCGTTCTGGACCTGCCGGGAGAGATCTCGCGTCAGGAGATCGAATCGCTGCGTGGAACGGCCGGTGGATTCACCGTGACCGGCTATCGCCTGGAGCTGTCGGGGTACTGTCCGGCCTGTCTGCCCACCAGGGAGCGGGCCGTCACGGCCTGACGCGCGACGTACGATATGGTTCGCCTGCCACGCCCGTCGATGAAGCGCGCCGGTTGGAGACGAGCCACGCTGACGTTGCTGGGTGTCGCCTTGCTCGCGGCTCCGCTCCGGGCTCAGGACGTCGAGCAACTGCAAACGGATCTCGTCGAGACGTTCAACACCTATTCGTGGGGAGACGCTCGATGGGGCGCACTCGTCTATTCCCTCGACTCCGGCGACACGCTCCTTGCCATCGCCCCGGACAGCGCCCTCGCGCCCGCCTCGAACCTGAAGTTACTCACGACCGCAGCCGCCCTGCATCGCCTGGGGCCCGACTATCGCTTCCACACCTATGTCCTCTCGGACGCACCCGTCCGGAACGGCGTGCTCCAGGGCGATCTGACCCTGTACGGAACGGGTGATCCCGGAATCTCGGACCGGTTCTATGGGCGCAAGGACGAGGTCTTCCAGCGACTCATCGACGACCTCGAGGCAGCTGGGATCACCGGGATCGACGGCGACCTGATCGCAGACGCATCGTTCTTTCCAGGCCCCCTGCGAGACGCAGGCTGGGAGCGACGCGATCTGAACGAGCACTTCACCGCAGGCATATCCGCTCTGTCCTACAACGAAAACGTCGTTTCCTTCCGAATACGACCTGGACAGGTAGGCGCACCCCCGCGGGTTGAGACGGTGCCACCCCACTCCGCTCTCGAGGTGGACAACACGGCCGAGACGGTGAGCGGTCGGGCGCGGCCACGACTCGCCATCCTTCGAGATGACCCCGTGGAGCCCGTTCGGATCACCGGCCAAATCCCGTCGAACTCCCGCGAAGTCTGGCGGCAGATGACCGTCGCCGTCCCAGCGGACTTCGTCGGTGCCTCGTTCCGAGCCGCCCTCGAAGGGCGCGGGATCACCGTGAGCGGTGCGACCCGCACGGTCGAGCTTCCCATCGAATCGTCGGTCGGTCGGCTCAGCGCGCCTGCGCTGGGCCGACCTGGCGCACGGATTCTGGCCCGTCATACGTCCCGCCCCCTTTCGGACTACCTGGAGGTGGTGAACAAGGAGAGCAACAACCTGTTCGCCGAGGTCATCTTTCGCGCGGTCGGACGGGCAGACTCGGGTGTCGGCTCACCCGAAGCGAGTGCGGACGCCGTGCGCCGGACGCTGGTCGCGCTCGGCGTCGAAACCACCGGCCTTCGGCAACACGACGGTTCGGGGCTTTCGAGTGAGAATCGCGTCAGCGCCGCGACCTTCGTCGACCTGATTCGGCGCATGAGCGACGGCCCCCTTTGGCCGGAGTACTGGGCCTCCCTTCCCCGCGCGGGTACGAGGCGCGAACTCGGGCGCATGTATCGCACCGCAGCCGCGGACAACCTCCGCGCCAAGACGGGCACGATCGACGGCGTATCCGCCCTGAGTGGAATGGTGCGCTCGAGGGACGGGGAGCGGCTCGCCTTCTCGTTGATGGTGAACGGTTCGCCGTCACAGACACGAGCGAAGCGGGTGGAGAACCAGATCGGAGCGCGGCTGGCCGACTTCAGACGCACGCCCGGTACCGTGCCGGTCATCGCCAAGGAAACGGCTCCTCCTGCGTCCCGCACGACAGCGTCCAACGACCGGCACAGGGTCAACCGTGGTGAAAACCTGTCGGAGATCGCCCGGCGATACGGGGTGACGATCAACGAGATCCTTCAGGTGAATCCTCGTGTTGACCGGAACCGGATCGTGGCAGGGCAGTGGCTCGAAATTCCCCGGCAGGGGGGAAACTGAGGTCGAAGCCGAGTCCCGGCGAGACTGTATCGCGGTGGTCAGTCGATGGCGTCGAGGATCTCGATCACCGCGTCGATGTCGTCCCGGGTGTTGTAGAAATGAGGCGCAAAGCGGAGCGCCCCTTCCCGGACCGAGCACACGACACCTCGTTCCCGAAGCGCCCCGGCAGCCTCTGACACGGCATCCATGCCGATGGTAATGATCCCGGCGCGCCTGTCGGGGTCTCGTGGTGACACGAGGACCGCGGCCGAGCGGTCGACCCAGTCGATCAGGACGTCATGCAGGGCCAGTACGTGAGCGCGGATGTCGGCGACGCCGATCTCCTCGAGAATCTCCACGGATCTCGCCAGGCCGAGGTAGTCCTGCACACCCAACGTCGCGAGCTCGAACTTCCGAGCGTTCGACCGCCAAGTCATCGAGTACTGCAGCATGTCACTGAAGTCGGCTCCGGTCGCCGTCGCCAGCCAGCTCACCATCGGGGGTGGGAAGCGCTCCTGAACCTCGCTGCGGATCCAGGTGAACCCCGAGCCCCACGGCGCACACAGCCACTTCTGTCCTCCACACGCGACCAGGTCCGCGTCCATGGCCTGAACGTCGATCGGCGCGACTCCGACCTGCTGGATCGCATCGACGAAGAAGAGGACGTGCCGGTCACGGCACGCACTTCCGATTCTCGACAGGTCCGAGCGGTGGCCGGTCGCGAACTGGACCGCCGACACCGCGACTGCCACTACGTCGGGGGCCTCTGCCCACTGAATCAACGCATCCTCGTCGGGAAGTCCATCGGGTCCGTACGGTACGATGCGGACGGTGAAGCCTTCGTCCTCGAGAGCCAGGAACGGCAGCACGTTGGCCGGAAACTCACCCTCCGACACGACGATCGTCCCCGGCCGGCCCGCTCGCAGCAAGCCGGCACCGAGATTGACACCGAACGACGTGTTCGGAGACAGCGCGATCTCCCCGGCATTCCCACCGATCAACCGGGCGATGGCGCTGCGACACCGTCGCTGAATGGCGCCCAGCTCGGACTCCTCGAATCCGTGGTTACGATTGCGCCGCAGCGTGAGGTCGGCTGCGGCCTCCGCCGAACTTTTCGGCAAAAGTCCCCAGCTCGCGGAATTCAGGAAGATGCCGGGACCGGGGTCGGGGTACTCCCGACGCACGATCGACTCCAACCGGGCGCCGGCGCGGGGCGCCGGTCCGGACGTCATCGGATCAGACGCTGGCGGTGCCTCGCCCCGACGCTGAACGGAGTCGCCGGCGCAGCTCTACGACCGACATCGAGTCGATGGTGCGGAGAGCCGAGCGCTCGCTGTTCCAGCGCACGTCCGTGAGCTCCACGCGCTCGCCATCCTCGGCCTCCATGACCAGGTGGTAGCGCCCCTTGTAGTCGGTCGTTTCCTCGGTCGCCGCCGTCGCGGTCCAGGAGCGGCCATCTGCGTCAGAGAACTGTCTCATGGGTGTTCCGGCGTCGGGGGTTCACGCACTTGCGTCGTCTTCGAACGACGCTTGCATCGCCCACAACGCTATCACCGACGTCCCATTCGTCAAGGAAGCTGGAGTGCGTGATCTCGAACCCACCCTCTTCGCGGATTTCCGGGTTACATTCGCGCTCCGCGCAGGCACCACGTCGAGTCCAGGAGTTTGATGACCTCGCGAAAAGGGGACGTAGCCACCGATCTGGGGCTCGTCGCGTTGGCCGCCATCTGGGGCGTCAACTTCTCGATCGTGAAGCTGGTGCTCGAGCAGATTGAACCCCTCGCCTTCAATGCGCTGCGCTTCCCGTTGGCGGCGGCGGTCCTGGGGTGGCTCGTATGGCGAAGTTCCGGAGACGTGCTCCCCGAGCGACGGGACGTCCCCCGAATCCTGCTGCTCGGTTTCGTGGGCAACGTCCTCTACCAGCTCACCTTCATCATCGGGATCGACGGGACGTACGCCGGCAATGCCAGTCTGCTCCTGTCCACGACACCCGTGTGGACCGTAATCCTGTCGGCGGCCGCCGGGCACGAATATCCCAATCGATGGGTGGTGATCGGAGTTGTCGGGACCCTGATCGGCATGGTTCTCGTGGTGCTGGGCAGTGGCGAGCAGCTGTCGCTGGGCTCCGATACCCTTCGAGGCGATCTGCTCATGATCGTGGCCTCGATCCTCTGGTCGGCCTACACGGTGATCGGTGCAGCTCCGGTCGGCCGCTACGGCGCCGTTCGGATGACCACGTGGACGCTCTGGGTGGGGACACCGGTACTGGTGCTCATGGGGATTCCCTCACTCGCGCGCACCGATCTCACCGCGGTGAGCGTCGGCGCATGGCTGGGGGTCGTCTACGCGGGATTGTTCGCGCTGG
Organism: uncultured Gemmatimonadota bacterium; assembly: GCA_938030915.1. Taxonomy (GTDB): domain Bacteria; phylum Gemmatimonadota; class Gemmatimonadetes; order Longimicrobiales; family Gaopeijiaceae; genus UBA2589. The sequence goes on along the minus strand of CALHIO010000095.1, from coordinate 48 downwards.
CTCTGGCCTACGTGATCTGGTACCACGGGGTCGAGAGGCTGGGGAACA
>CALHIO010000094.1 GCA_938030915.1 uncultured Gemmatimonadota bacterium | reverse complement strand
CGGTCCGATCGGTCACCGACGCGGCGTCGGTGGACGGCTCCACGACTCCTCGGAGATCCGGCGCGCGCTCCGGGGCCACGGGGGGGGCTGCAGCGGTCTGACCGGTCGTGAGTCCCAGGCCCATGGCCAGGAAGGCTTCGTGAGTGTCCTTCTGCTCGCGGAGAAAGTCGGCGTGCGCCTGAGCCACGGCGTGAAACAGCTCGAGCGCCGGATCCGAGGCCGTTACGGGATGGGCGACCGGACGGACCGGCGTCACCGGTGCCTGCGGAACAGCGACCGGAGCGGTGGGCGAGGCCGTCGAGGAAGCAGCGGAGACTGCAGGACTGCGGCCGGAATCCGATGCGGCGAAGTGCTGGCCCGCGTCGTAACCGAAACCGCTGCTCGGAGGCGGGGCCATGACGTGCCCATCATGCGCTGGAGAGGAGTCCGGAACGGGAGTCGAAACGTCCATGTGCTCGGGTGTTTTGGTCCGTGGGATGGATCGCGCGAACGAGTCTGGCCACACGACGTCAGGGGAATGCGAAGGGAGTCGCAGCAGCGCTCCCTCGGGCTCTCGGAGCGGCTCGCCGCCTGCTCGCAGGCCGGTAATACGAGAGAGGAACTGCGACAGGTCCATCGGCACGCCGGCCGCCCAGAGTCGCGCGAGCGACCGGGTCAGCGCCTCGAGGCCAGCACCCTCGTGCGGATCGAGGGCGACCACCAAGTGAGGGCGATCACCCAGGATCCGACCGATCGCGTTGGTCAGGATGGCTCGCGGCCCGTGCTCGATGAACACGCGGACACCGTCCTCGTATGCGGCCTCCAGCGTTTTCGGAAAATCGACCGGGTCGATCGCCTGCCGCGTGATGGCGTCGGCCGCGGCCTCACGGGTGGGGATGTAGGCACGGTTCCACGCATTCGTGTAGAACCGGATGTCGGGAACGTCGGAGGTCTCCCGGAGGTGGATCCCGTGCCACCGCGTCTCGAACGGGGCGAGCGGGGCACAGTGCACGACCATGTCGAGGCCGAGGTCGATCGCACGGCCGCGCCCTACCTTCTCGATGACCCGATCACACCCCGCAGCATCACCTCCGATGACGACGTCTTCGTAATGGTGGATGACCGTGATGTACACACGGTCTTCCCCTTCCATCGCGTCTTCGATCGCCTCGATCGGGGCCGCGACCCGATAATTCTTCCAGTCGGGCAACTCGCCCTCGGGCAACTCCCAGTACTCCGCCGCCGATCGACACTCCGCGGTGAGCTGGTTGATGTACATCTCGGAATCGTCGATCTGGGCGAGCATGTCGTCGAGATCGTTCCAGACCCCGAACGCCATGAGTGAGTTGGTCTCGCCGGACGATAGCCCGATGGCGACCTCCGGCTTCATCCCGAGAACATTCCGGGTGAACTGCGTGTGGGCCTGACAGACGAAGGACGAGCCCGTCAGCTGAGTCGCCGGCGAAAACCCGGTGATGTCCGCCCCGTACAGGTCGGCGGCGAGCTTCGGCGTCCCGGCAAAACGCTCGGTCAGGTTGTGCCCGATCTCGGGGAAGGCCATGAGCAGATCCCGACCGGCGCCGGGGTACGCCGCCGCGGCCCCTGTGTAGCAGAATGCCACCTCTCCATCGTGCTCCCCCGAGCCGAAGAAGATCCCGGGCGCATGAGGCGCTCGACCCGCGGCCAGCTCTTCCGCCGCGTGTGCGGCCAGTCGAAGAAGATCCGCCTCCGTTCGGGCGACGAGCGCAACGCGGACGTCCCCTTCGTACGCTTCCTGCCCCGAGGCGACGAGTACCCCCAGGGCTTCGAGAGACTCCGCGGCATGGAAGCGAGCGACCGGCACGTCGATCGGACTCACCACGTCCGTGGTCATGCGTGGCGCACGCAGCGTCACGTCGGCTTCGAGGCCCAGGAACGAGCGCACGGCGACCCGGGTGTGGACGGTGTCTCGCTTCCGGGGCGCCGGCCAGGCACCCTCACGATCGATCATGACACCCAGCTGCGTCATGACCGCGCCTGCGGCGACATGGAGCAGACCGGACGCGCCGTGGGCGTGGCCGAATCGGGCCGTGACCTCGGACTCGCCCTCATCCGACGCCAACGACAGCCGAACCGATCCCGCGGCGGACTCGTCCACATCTTCGACGATCGAGGCGAACATCGGGTAACCCTTCTCGATCGCGTCCTTCTCCCGCATGACGATCAGGCCCACTGCGGCGTCACCCGGACGCTGACGGTCTTCGGGGAGAACGCGCCCGGCTGCATCCCGATGAGCGGACTCGTGCGAAAAGTCCGAGGCACCCACGAGTGCATAGTCGATCTCGCCCGCCTGAAGAGCGCGCGCCGCGAGTTTCAGCGCGTCGATCCCCGACAACTCCTCCGAGGCGACCGTAAATCCCGGAGCACGCCAGTCCTGCTGGGCATGAACCCGGTTCGCCGGAATGTTCGGCATGCACCCGATGACTCCGGCAGCCGTGAGGTGCCGAGCCGAGCGGGGATTCACGTCCCGCCAGCCGGTCATGTCCGCATCATCGCCGAGGAGTTCCCGAAGTCGAACACGGAGTCCGTGTCGAGCAGCCTGCGGGTCTACACACATCCCGATGTACACCCCGGTACGGTCGGGATTGAGGCCACCGACCTGCTGCAGCGCCTCTTCGACCACCGCCAGAATCGACGTCTGCTGAGCCAGGCTTTCCTGAAGGTCGTTCGGGGGGAAGCCGAGCTTCTGCATCGACAGCACGATCTCCGACGACGTGGTCCCGGCATCGTCCCGGGCACCGACGAGGCGACGCACGAAATCGGGGAGACCTACGGTCTGACCCGCGATCACACCCATCCCGGCAATCGCGATCGGCTCATACGCGCTCACGGGCCGGTCGTACTCCGTGGCGACCGAGGAGTCCGACCCCGACCCGGCGGCGACACCATCCGCGTCGACCCATTCCTCGACGATCAGGTGCGCGTTGTTGCCCCCGAATCCGAAGTTCGAGATCGCAGCGCGCCGCGGACCGTCACACGTCCACGGCTCGGCTTCCGTGAGAAGTCGAAAGCCGTGGCCGTCGATCGCATCCAGCGGGTCGTCGCACGGGGTGGGAGGAAGTACCTGGGCATCGAACGCGCTCAGAACCTTCAACAGGCTCGCGACACCGGATGCGGTGATCGGGTGTCCGATATTGGCTTTCAGAGATCCGATCGCAGGCTTCGGTGCATCTCCCCACACCTGCGCGAGCGACTCGAGTTCGACGGTGTCGCCACGAGGCGTACCGGTCGCATGGCACTCGATGAAGTGGATGTCCGCGGGCGTCAGGCCTGCCTTTTCGTAGGCGGCATTCATCGCGCGAACCTGACCGTCGGTCGCGGGAGCGAGGAACCCACTCTGACGACCGTCGTTCGAAAGTCCGACTCCCCTGATCACGCCGAAGATACGGTCCCCGTCCGCTCGAGCGTCCTCCAGGCGTTTGAGCACGACGAGTCCTGCGCCCTCCGCGGGGAGCAGACCGTCTGCTCCCTTGTGGAGCGGCCTCGATCGACCGCTCGGGCTCAGCGCCTGGAGCGCGGTGAACCCGAGATGAATGAAGAGCGGGTCTGCGCGGGCGACCCCCCCGGCCAGCATGAGATCAGCTTCTCGATCCTGCAGGCGGCGGCACGCGATTTCCAACGCATACAGGGATGACGCGCATGCCGCGTCGAGGGCGAAGACGTCCCCGTCCAATCCGAACGCGCGGGCAACCATGTGAGCCGGACCACCGGACGAAAACCGGTTCCGTGGGTCCGATGAGGAACCGACCCGGCCGCTTCGAGGTGCGTTATCCCCGGTCTCCAGCCAGTGATCCTGCACGAATCGAGTGTGCTCGACCGTCGGGTACGAGAGGTTTCCCACGACGAACCCCGTCCCGGAGGGCGCCTGCTCTACCCCGGCTTCCACGAGCGCGATGCGCGTGCAGTGGAGCAGCCACTGCGTCAGCGGGTCGAGCCGCTCGGCGTTCGGGACTCGGTCCGCGAAGTAGCCGACGTCGAAGACATCCTCGAAGCCCGTGACGTACCCGCCGCGATTGCTGACGACATACTCCTGCGACGGACCCGGCGCACGCTCGTGTACGAGGCGCCGAGAGTCGAGCCCCCATGCGTCCCCGGGAGCCTCGTCGATGAGTACCCGTGCATTCCGGACGGCATCGAACAGCTCCTCGGGACTCAGAGCCCCTGGGAGTACACACGCTCGCCCAACGATCGCGATGGGCTCGAAGCTGCCGCTCATGTAGGACTCCGTCTGCTCCGATCAGGCCCCGTGGGCGTCGAACTGCACCTCGCGCAGCTCGGCCACCAGGTCACCTTCCTCGGTTGCGAGAATGAAGTCGAAGAGCGTGCCCTTCTCGGTCCTCCGCGCGCGAAACGCCGAGCGCATCCGCTCGGGGAATGCCTCGAGGCTGTGCACGACCATCTGGCCCATGCTGGCCAGTCGCTGCATTGCACCGGCCTTCTGGTGGGTCCAGAGCTCGGCCAGCTGAAGCAGGCCCTCGAATGCGGCGGGGTCGAAGCCCTTGGTAAAGCCCTTCACCGGCCACCCCAGACTTGCCGCACTTCGGAGCAGCGCCATACCACCCTCTTCGGACACGCCCTCGAGGTTCAGGATCGCGCGGCGCTCGGTCGCCGTGCCAAGCACGGTGTCGTACGCCGCCGCAGCCTCGAACGGCCAGGGCTCGAGGCCCGCGGACGGAACGGTGGGCGGTGCACCGGCTCCATTTTCCGAGTACCGGACCGTCGTCTCGTGGTGGACGGTGCCCGAGCCATCCTTGAAGATCAGGCGGTAGCTCGGGACCGCTGCTTCGATCGGCTCGACGTCGACCGAGTGAGCCCCCGCCACGAGATCCTGCCCTGGCATCGCGATGACGAAGTCCTCGAGGTAGGTGCGCATCGTCCGGACCGGCTTGAGTGCCTCACCGAGGCGGAGCGCGAAGCTGGCGACATCGGACGACCCGATGGGGTCTTCGTCCGACTCGCCGCCGCCGAGCGTGAAGCTCTGCGTCGTGGCCGGGAATGAAGGGGCCGCGAGGACCACACGCTCGACCCCCTCACCGGTCAGCGCGAGTTCATCGACGAAGAACTGAGCGCCGGCATCGACTCCGAGGAGAGCGATACCCTGCTTCTCGAAGTGTGCAGCGAGGCCTGCGTCCACCATGCCGCCGGCCCAGGGACCCCAGTTGTACGAGCGAACCCGGCACCATTCGCCACGGCGCGCCGACTCGTTGGCCGCGACCTTGTTGAGGATCTCGTTCGCCGCGGAGTACGCCGCCTGCCCCGCGTTACCCGCCCGGGCCGCAATCGACGAGAAGAGTGCGATCACCTGAATCGGGTCTCCCTTGGTGGCCTCGAGGAGTACGGAAAGGCCCCCGACCTTCGGACCGAAAACATCGGCCACCCGGTCAGCCGTCATGTCGGCGAGAGACTTGTCGCGAAGGACACCGGCTCCGTGCACGATGCCGTCGACCGACCCCCATGTTTCCCGCACGTGGTCCAGCGCAGCGGACACCTCGTCGAGATTCGTCACATCGGCGCTCAGATACATCGCATCGATGCCGCGGGCGTCGAGGTCGGCGAGCGACATCCGAACCTCCGCGCTCGCCGCGAGTGACTGGGCTTGCTGCTGCATCCCGAAGAAGTCCACGGTCTCGCCGCGCGCCTTCGCTGCCGCCGCGAGCGCTCCGGTGATTTGAACCGAATCCGTCGTGAGTGGCACGCCGTCCGGCCACTCCGCGAGCTTCGAGCGGCCGAGGAGGGCGAGCTTGACCTGCCACGCCTCCGCCAGCTTTGCGACCGAACTCGCCGTCACGCCACGGGCCCCGCCCGATACGACCACGACCGAGCCGGGCTCGAGCGGCGGCTGACGGTCTACATCCGTGGCGAGGGGCTCAATCTGAACCACCGCACGGGTACCATCAGCTCCCAGACCGACCTCGAGTGCCGGGCCGCCGAAGAAAAGTTCGTCGAGGATCGCCTCCGCTGCCTGATCCGGAACGGCGACGTCGATCGCCTTCAGTGACGCACCGGGCCACTCACGTGCCGCCGTCTTCACGACACCGGCCAGTCCGGCCGTCCAGGCTCCATCCCCAGGATCTCCATCCAGGCCGAAGTGCCCACCGGTAGCCTGAACGGTGACGAACATC
>CALHIO010000093.1 GCA_938030915.1 uncultured Gemmatimonadota bacterium | reverse complement strand
GCCGTGACGAATGATTCCGCCGTGTTCCTGCGCCACACCCGGCAGGAAGCCGGGCACGTCTTCGAGCACCACCAGGGGGATGTTGAAGGCATCACAGAAGCGGACGAACCGGGCACCCTTGTCAGACGAATCGATGTCGAGCACGCCAGCCAGAGCGGCCGGCTGGTTCGCGACCACACCCACCGGGTGTCCACCGAGGTGAGCGAAGCCCACGAGGATGTTTCCGGCGAAGCGCTCATGAACTTCGTAGAACGTCCCATCGTCTACGACATGATGGATTACATCTCGCATGTCGTAGGGGTGATTTGGGTTATCCGGCACAATCTCAAGTAATTTGTTATCCCTTCGATCGTGAGGATCGGCCCCGGGTGACGGAGGAGGCGTCTCCGTGTTGTTCTGCGGGATGTACCGGAAGAGCTCTCGAACCGCGGCCAGTGATTCCGGCTCCGAGTCGTGCGCGAAGTGAGCGACACCTGATCGGGAGGCGTGGATGTCCGCACCCCCCAGACCTTCCATGTCGATGTCTTCGTGCGTGACCGTCTTCACGACGTTCGGGCCGGTCACGAACATGTAGCTTGTCCCGCGCACCATGTAGACGAAATCCGTGATCGCGGGGGAGTACACCGCTCCACCCGCGCACGGGCCCAGGATCACGCTGATCTGGGGCACGACGCCCGATGCGAGCGTATTGCGCAGGAAGATGTCGGCATAGCCGCCGAGACTGACCACCCCCTCCTGAATCCGGGCGCCACCGGAGTCGTTCAGTCCGATGATCGGCGCACCGTTCTGCATCGCCATCTCTTGCAGCTTCACGATCTTCTCGGCATGGGTCTCGGACAGGGACCCCCCGAAGACCGTGAAGTCCTGACTGAACGCGTAGACCAGGCGACCGTGAATCGTCCCGTACCCGGTCACGACTCCATCGCCGAGGATCTTCTTGTCGGCCAGGCCGAAGTCGCTGGAGCGGTGCGTCACGAAGCGGTCGAGCTCGACGAAGGACCCCTCGTCGAGGAGCAGGTCGAGTCGCTCGCGCGCCGAGAGCTTGCCGCGCTCGTGCTGAGCCTCGATGCGCTCCGGTCCACCGCCCTGCTCGGCGGCACGCGCCATTTCTTCGAGTCGTTGCAGCTTCTCGTGAATCGACATCTAACGCCCCTCCTCCCGGGCCGGCTCGGTCCCCAGAATCGGGACAGCGATCTGATCTTCGATCCGCACCACCTCGGTCGTGCGGAGCACGCGACCTCCCACCACCGAGAAGACACCGGTCGCGCCGGCCACACCCTCGAGCGCATCGAACGACGCCTGCACCTCATGCGGCGCGATCCGGCCTCGCCGAAGGGCCTCCAGCAGAAGCAGCGTCGCGTCGTATCCGACCGACGCCGTAGCACCGACCAGGGACCTCTGGTATAGCGTCTCGTACGCGTCCTGGAACCGAGCACGTCCCTCCAGCGCCTCGGGCGAGGCGACGGGAGCCGTGGCGACCACACCGGTCGTCAACCGGGGCTCGACGGCCGCCAGTATCTGTGGGTCGGTCCAGCCCGATGTGCCGAGAATCTCGACCGCCAGGGTGTCCAGACCGAAGTGGACCACCTGAGGTGCGAGGAACTCTACATCCTCGGGAGGAATCGGCATGAAGAGCGCGGTCGGCTCCAGAACTTCCATGTGCAGCGTATCGTTGGGCGCCAGATCGAGCCGGTCCAGTTCAACGTCCCTCAATGCATTCAGCGCCCCGGCGATCTGAGGCTCGAAGAACGTCGCGCCGGCTTCGTACGGGAAGCGGCCTACCACCGGCATCCCGAGCCGCGCCGCAGCCGCCTCGAACGCCCCGGCCTCGGCCTCCGCCGCGGGTGTCTGCGGATGGACGATCGCGATCCGCTGGAAGGCGCGCGACGCTGCATATCGGGCGATCGACGCCGCAGCCTGCGGATCGGAGCCCTCGAGCGAATACACGGCCTCACCCGCCCGATCCGCGCTCCGCGCGGTGGGTGATACCAGCGTGATCCCGCGTGCCCGAGCCTCCGCCGCGGCTACGAGGTCGTCGTCCTGCAGGAATCCCACGACTCCGACCACACCAGCGGAATCGAGTTCGGCCATTCGCCGCAGCGTCAGCGCCGGATCCCCCTCGTCGTCCCGCAGGTCGATCGTCACCTGGAACTCCGAGCCCAGCACCGTACGCGCGGCGACATCGATACCCTCGGCGATCAGGGTGGAGAAGTCGGCGAGCGCAGGAGGTCCACCCAGCGGAAGCACCGCCCCGATCGTGAAGACCGTTTCCCGGCCCCGGCCCTCGGGAAGTTCTCCGGCGAGCACCCCCTGAGCCCAGGTACGATCCTCTCCGGACGCTCCGGAGTCGATCGCGCTCTGCGCGACCCGCATGGCGTCACCGACCTGTCCTAGTTCGAGCAGAGAAACGGACAGCCGGGCTTCCGCGACCGACATGAGCGGACCCCTGAACGGAAGGACGCCGTCGATTACGGCCCGGAGCGCGTCGACCTCGAGCGAATCCGCAGCAGAACGCACTTGTGCTGTCGCCTCGATGATCTCCGCGAGGCTGGTCCCTTCATCGATCCGGAGCAGCCGATCGACCTTGGCGGAATCATCGGCGACCAACGACGCCTGCAGGAGACGCATCTCTGCCCCACGTGGGTCACGTGGCGGCAGCAGTTCGGCATACGAGGCGGCGCTTCGATCCCCGTTCACGGAATC
>CALHIO010000092.1 GCA_938030915.1 uncultured Gemmatimonadota bacterium | reverse complement strand
ACGGGCACCCAGTCGTTCGACCACGACCTGCTCTCCCTCGACCTCGAGCACGTCGCTCTCGGTGATGGACCGCTCCGCAAGCAGAATCACTCCGGACACGAAGTTCTGAAGAACGTTCTGCAGGGCGAAACCGATCGCGACCGCGACGACTGCACCGGCCGCGAACAGGGACGCGAGGCTGATCCCGATCGTCTGCGCCGCGATCGCCAGCCCGACGATGACGACGCCATAGTGCAACAGGCGAAGGACGGTCGAGATCGTACCCGGTTCCACCCATCCGGTCCGTCGCAGTGCTCGGCGAGCCACGCGCTGGACGAGGGAGGAGGCCACGAGGGAGATCAGGACGATCACGGTGAAGGTCACGAGTGACGAGACCGTGATCTGGGTGCCACTCACCTCGAACAGCTGTATCCGCAGAAACTCCGAAAATGTCATCTCTGGACTCTGCCTGTGTGTGTGCCGACGTCTGGTGCTGCGCCGTGAGGGCGATTCCCGGGTCCGCTAGCCCTCGCTGTAAATTTGACGGTTGAACGCCGCCCCGGCACGAGGCATGTCGTAGGCTGACTGACGGTGTCGGCTACAACCACCGCTTTCGTCGAAACGCCCACAGCATACCACCCGCCGTGACCCCCATGAAGACGAGGAGCGCCGGGTAGGCCCAGCGCACACTCAGCTCGGGCATGTACTGGAAGTTCATGCCGTATACGCCTGCGAAGAACGAGAGCGGAATGAAGATGGTCGCGATGATCGTGAGGACCCTCATGACCTCGTTCATCCGGTTGCTCACGCCTGACATGTAGAGGTCCATCGCTCCGGAGATGACCTCTCGAAGCGATTCGACCGTCTCGATCACCTGCACGGCGTGATCGTGAACGTCGCGGAGAAAGATCCCGGTCTCGGTCGTGATCAGCGGCATCTCTTCGCGGTAGAGTTGGCCCAGGGTTTCACGCAGGGGCCAGACGGCGCGGCGCAGGATCAGCATCTCTCGACGCAGGTGGTGGATCCTCTCGAGCAGCTCCAGCGTGGGCGTCTCTAGCACCTGTTCCTCGAGCTCCTCGATCCGATCACCGACGACCTCCAGGATGTGGAAATAGCTATCCACGACGGTGTCGATCAGCGCGTAGGCGAGATAGTCGGAGCCACGTGACCGAATCCTGCCCTTTCCCTGCCTCAGTCGCTCTCGGACGGGCTCGAAGACGTCTCCGCGGCGTTCCTGAAAGGAGAACACGAAGCTTTCTCCTACGACGAGGCTGACCTGCTCCGACAGGATCGAGTCCGTGGCCAGATCGAAGGACAGCATCTTGACGATCACGAACAGGTGATCGCCGTAATCTTCTGCCTTCGAGCGCTGGCTGGTCGACAGGATGTCTTCGAGGACGAGCCGATGGACCCCGAAATACTCACCCACTGCCTCGACGACGCCCACCTCGTGCAACCCGTCGACGTTCACCCAACTCATCGTCCGAGCTCGAGCGATGTCGAGGCAGGCTTTGATGTCCTCGAACTGGCCCTCGTCGATGAAGTCGGGGCCGTACTCGATCAGGCGGATCAAAACCGACTCTGCCTTTCGGTCGCCCGTGTGGACCAGAGTGCCAGGACCTGTCCCCGGCGGCTTCTGCTGTCGACTGACCATACGGCCGATCAGGCTTGGCAGAGCCCCTGCGACGCGGGGCCTCCAATGCGAGTCCTTCATCGTTTCTCTCCGTTGGCGCGTGTCACAGCCCACCCTGCTTCGGGAGGATGCGCTGGATCAGCAGAGGCCGCCACCAGGTCGTCGTGCGGGTTTCGCGCCCACGGAGCGCTGTGTACCTTAGTTGAGATTCAATTTCAATCTCGTCGCGACATGGTTCGAGCCGAGATCACCACGGTGCCGATGCAGCTTCCAGTCATGGCAGACCAGGATCAGCAAGAGGACCTGCGCCTCGGGGACATTCCGATGCGGCAGGAGGTCGAGCTCGTATCCATCGATCTGCCCGTCGAACTGGCGGAGCCCCTGCTCGAGCGTGGAGTCCTCCCGGGTTGCCGCATCTGCCCGGTCCGGTCCTCTCCCGGGGGCGACCCGATCGTCTCGATTGACGGTTCTCTGCTCGCGCTTCGGCGCGAAACGGCCGCCTGCCTCTGCGTGAAGCTGCTCTCCTCGCTTCAGGACGCGGACTGAGGCTCAGCCCACACCTTGGCCGAGCAGGATCTGGTCGCTAGCGGCGGCCCCGCCACGCTAGACACGCCGTCCGTGACGCCGCTCGTCGCGCTGGTCGGGCCTCCCAACTCCGGCAAGACGACCCTCTTCAACCAGCTCACCGGGCTGCGACAGAAGGTCGCGAACTATCCGGGTGTCACGGTCGAAAAGCACGTCGGTCAGGTGAGTCTCGACGGAGGACGCACGCTCTCCCTGGTCGACCTTCCCGGGGTGCACGGTTTTTCCGCACGCACCCTGGACGAGCGTGTGACCCGGGATGTACTCGAGGGCAAGGTCGCCGGGATGCGTTCACCGGATGCGCTGATCCTCATTGTCGACGTGACCCGTCTCGAGAACCAGCTCATGCTGGTCGAGCCGGTCCTCGAAATGGGGTTGCCCACGCTGCTCGTGCTGAACATGGCGGACGAGCTCGAGGCCCGGGGCGGGGCCGTGAACGACGAGGCCCTCGCCGAGCGACTCGGCGTGGACATCGTGCGCACGAGTGCCCGGACCGGTGCGGGCCTCGATGGTGTTCGCACCTACCTCGAGGGTGTCGCAGACGGTGGGACGGCAGGCGTTCATGTGGAGCGAGAGCTTTCGAACGTTCCGGCGTCCAATGCGCTGCCCGTGGTCGACGCATTCGCGGCGCGGAGGAACCTCGTCCGTGGAATCGTGCAGGAGGCGGACTTCGTCCCACCGGGCCCGTCACGTCTGACCGAACGCCTCGATTCGTTGTTCCTGCACCGTTTCGCGGGGCCGCTGATTTTCCTGGCCGTCGTGCTTCTCGTCTTCCAGTCGATCTTCACGTGGGCCGTGCCGCTCATGGACGGGATCGACTGGATGGTCGCGACCTCGGGTGATTGGATCGGGACTACGCTTCCCGATACGTGGTACCGCTCGCTTCTCGTGGATGGTGTGTGGGCTGGGGTCGGATCGGTGATCATCTTCCTGCCCCAGATCCTGATCCTCTTCCTGTTTCTGGGAATTCTCGAGGATTCGGGGTACATGGCACGCGCCGCCGTCATTGCGGACCGCGCGATGTATCGCGTCGGACTTCAGGGACGTGCCTTCCTGCCGTTGCTGTCTGGTTATGCGTGCGCGGTTCCGGCGATCCTCGCCGCCCGAACGATCGATGATGAACGGGATCGACTCGCGACGATCTTCGTGACCCCCTTCATGACATGCTCGGCGCGCCTTCCGGTCTACGCCCTCCTGATCGCCGCGTTCATACCGAATCAACCCGTGCTGGGGCCGTTCATGAACCAGCGGGCGGCTGTCCTGCTGGGGCTCTATGGGCTCGGGATTCTGGCTGCGGTCTTCACGGCGTTTCTTCTCAAGCGCACGCTCCTGAAGGCGCAGCCGACGTCGTTCCTGATGGAGCTCCCGCCGTACCGCATCCCATCGCCGCGGACCCTGATGCTCCGCCTCCTCGACCGCAGCAAGATCTTCCTGCGCCGGGCCGGCCGGATCATCTTCGCGGTCGCGATTGTGCTGTGGACCCTGACCCAGTTCCCACGGACGGAGGCAGGCCCACCGGACATCGAACAGAGTGCGCTCGGAACGATCGGGCACGTCATCGAGCCGGTGATTGAACCGCTCGGCTTCGACTGGCGAGTCGGGATCGGGATCGTGACTTCGCTGGCTGCGCGTGAAGTCATCGTGGGTACTCTGGGCACGATCTACGGCGTGGAGACCGCCGACGAGGAGTCGGTCGCTCTGCAGGAAATCCTCCGGCGTGATCTGGAGCCCGGGGCTGCGATCGGACTCCTGGTGTTCTTCGCCTTCGCCCTCCAGTGCATGTCGACCGTGGCCGTCATGCGTCGCGAGACTGCTGGCTGGAAGTGGCCCCTGATCCAGTTCACGTACATGCTGCTCCTGGGGTATGTGGGCGCGTTCATCGCGTTCCGCATCTTCTAAGCGAACGATGGCCTGCAGCCGGCCGATCCTGAGGCTGGCCGTCCTGGCCGGACTCGGACATCGATCGGAGGGACGATGAGGTCGAAGCACACGTTTCAGGCCACGGAGTCCGCCGGGGATGTTTCGGCCGTGCTGGTTCGTCCTCCCGCTGCCCGTTGCCTGTACGTCTTCGGTCATGGAGCGGGGGCGGGGATGCACCATGCCTTCATGGAGGCGTGCGCCGGTCTGCTCGCGGATCGGAGAATTGCGACGTTTCGCTACCACTTCCCGTACATGGAGGCCGGACGGAAGGCACCGAATCCTGCTCCGGCGCTGGTGAAGACTGTCCGCTCGGCTGTAGCGACCGCAGAGACCCTCGTTCCCGACCTGCCGCTGCTCGCCGGTGGCAAGTCGATGGGCGGACGCATGACATCCACTGCTGCATCGACCGGGTCGCTGGGGTCGGTTCGGGGCCTTGGCTTCTTCGGGTTTCCGCTCCATGCGCCGGGCCGGGATTCCTCTGAACGAGGGGATCATCTCGGGGATGTCGGCCTCCCGATGCTGTTTCTTCAGGGCACGCGCGACAAGCTCGCCAACCTGGATCTGCTGCGGCCGCTGCTGGAGCGGGTCGAGCCGACTCCCACGCTCCACGTCGTGGACGGTGCAGACCACGGATTCCACGTGCTGAAGCGATCCGGGAGGACGGACGCAGAGGTGCTCGAGGAATTGTGCGATACGTTCGCTGAGTGGGCCGGCCGAATTCTCTGATTCGATCTGCCATGGCCCGGTCGACTCAGGCGGTGTGATCCGGGGGCACGTCACGAGATGTCCGGGTGGCAAGAGCGTCTCAGCGGGGTACGATCATCAGGTGTCATCGTAGTTGACCCCCCGGTCCCGTGCGGGCATTGTGCCCGTCCGTTCTGATTCGTCTTCGGAGTACCGATCATGAGTTGTCGTGTGTCTGATTTTGTGACCCGTGCCGCAACGGTTCTGGCCGGCTTGGCGTTCGCTTTTGCTGCCCTGCCGGCGACCCCTGTGGCCATCGAGGCCCAGGAAGAGATGTCGCAGGTGGAGCGGACGTTTTCCGATCTCAGTTACCGGAACGTCGGGCCTTCGCGAGGAGGGCGGGTCACGGCGGTCGCGGGTCATCCGGACCATCCCCTGACGTTCTATATGGGAGCCACAGGTGGTGGTGTGTGGAAGACCGACGACTACGGGACGACGTGGCGTCCGATTTCGGACGGCTACTTCGAGACGGGCTCGATCGGGTCCATCAGAGTCGCGCCATCGGATCCGAACGTGGTCTACGTCGGGACGGGATCGGACGGCATTCGCTCGAATGTGATCATCGGGCGTGGGATCTACTACTCCGATGACGCCGGCGCGACGTGGGAGCGACGTGGTCTCGTCGAGATGGGACAGCTCGGCGCTGTCGAGATCCATCCGGAGAATCCCGATGTGGCGTACGTGGCCGCACTCGGAAACCCGTGGGCGAAGAGCAACGACCGTGGCGTCTACCGCACGCGTGATGCCGGGCTGACGTGGGAGCAGGTTCTCTTCACTTCGGACTCGGTGGGCGCGATCGACCTCGAGCTCAATCCTGCGAATCCGGATGAGATCTACGCGGGCATGTGGATGGGACGTCGCCAGCCGTGGACGATCATCTCCGGTATGGAGGCGTCCGCTCAGGAAGACGGAATCTGGAAGTCGACGGACGGCGGTGACACCTGGGAGTACAAGTCGGCCGGGCTGCCCGGCGGCCTGATCGGCAAGACCGACCTGTCCGTTTCAGCCGACATGCCGAACCGGGTGTACGCCCTGGTCGAGACGACCGATCCGGACGAAGGTCTGTACCGCTCCGACGACTTCGGTGAGACGTGGGAGCTCGTGAGCAACCAGCGGGGCATCATGAATCGCCCGTTTTACTACACGGGCGTTGTCGCCGACCCGACCGATGCGGACCACGTCTACATCAACAACGAGGGGTACTACGAGTCGACCGACGGCGGTCTGAATTTCGAGCGCCGTCCCACGCCCCACGGGGACAACCACGACACCTGGATCAACCCGGACAATCCGCTGATCCAGATCCAGTCGAACGACGGTGGTGCGAACGTCACCCTCGACGGGGGCCGTACCTGGTCGACGCAGTCAAATCAGCCGACTGCGGAATTGTATCAGGTCGACATCGACGACCAGTTCCCCTATTGGCTGTACGCGGGACAGCAGGACAACACGACCATCCGGGTGCCGAGCAATCCGCCGGGAACGGGTTCGCAGGGCGGCCACCAGGGGAACTGGGAGGCCGTCGGTGGATGTGAGACCGGGCCCGCCGTGCCGAAGCCTGGTGATCCGACGATCGTGTACTCGAACTGCAAAGGCCGTTTCGGTCGGTACAACCAGGTCACCGGCCAGGAAAAGCAATACTACGTCGGCTTCCAGAACCTGTACGGGCAGAACCCCGCCAATCTGAACTACCGCTTCCAGCGGGTCGTACCGATCGAGGTGTCACCCCACGATCCGAGCACCGTGTATCACGGATCGCAGTTCGTCCACAAGACGACGGATGAAGGCGTCACGTGGGAACAGATCTCTCCGGACCTCACCGCCTTCCGACCCGAGCGGCAGATGGTGTCGGGTAGCCCGATCACCCGCGACATCACGGGTGAAGAGCACTACTCGGTGCTCTACGCGATCGAGGAGTCGCCGGTCACACCCGGCGTGATCTGGTCCGGATCGAACGACGGCTTCGTGCAGGTGACGCGCGACGGGGGCCAGACGTGGACGAATGTCACGCCGCCCGACATGCCTCAGGAAGGACGGATCCAGACGATCGATCCGTCCCCGCACTCGGCAGGGAAGGCGTACTTCGCCTATTACCGGACACTGCTGGGCGATCTCACGCCGTTCATCTACAAGACGGAAGATTTCGGTGAGACGTGGGAGCTTCTGACGCCGGGCGATAACGGGATCCCCGCCCACCACGCGACCCGCGTGATTCGTGAGGACACGGAGCGGGAGGGACTACTGTACGCGGGGACCGAGTTCGGGATGTATATCTCGTTCGATGACGGTGAGAGCTGGGAGAAGTTCCAGTTCAATCTGCCACGCACGCCCATCACCGATATGAAGGTCCACCAGGGTGACCTGGTCATCTCTACGATGGGTAGAGCCTTCTGGATCATGGACAACCTCTCGCCGCTCCGTCAGGCCGACGCCGCGATGGCCGACGGTGGCGCCTACCTGTTCCAGCCGGAGGATGCGTACCGTCTGCGCGGCGGCGGGTTCGGCGGATTCGGTGGCGGTACGCCCGACGAGCCGCAGTATTCGCGCAACGGCGCTGAGCTGGACTATATGCTTCCCGCGGCAGCGACGTCCGTGAAGGTCGAGATCCTCGACGCGGCCGGCGACCTCGTTCGGGAATTCGAGAGCAGCGGGCCCGGCGAGCGCACGGAGATGGCGCAGGAGATGCGCGCGCCGTTCCAGCGTCGCATCGGCTCTCCGGCGCCGACCACGCACGAAGGTCTGAACCGGTTCGCGTGGGACTTCACTGTACCCGGCCCCAACGGTGCGGCCCGCGGTGGCCCGATGGTGGTACCCGGAGCATACACGGCGCGCCTGACCGTGAATGGCACCGCCGGGCAGTTCACTGTCGTCGAGCGCGACTTCGAGGTCATGATGGACCCGCGCGTAGCTGCAGATGGCGTGACGATCGCGGACCTGCAGGCTCAGTTCGACCTGGGGATTCAGATCAGGACGGCCATCGAGGATGCCGATGCGACGATCGAGCGTCTACAGGGGGCGCAGGCGCGCGTGGCCGAAGGCAGCGACGTGGAGACTGAGCTCAAGGAGATCGAGCGGGCTCTTCTGACGGATCGCACGATCACCAGCTATCCGCAGCCGATGCTTCGCGACCAGATGAACTATCTGAACAGCAACTCGCAGCGCGCCGATCAGAGGCCCGCGGCCGACATGTACGAGCGGCTCGACGTGCTCGTGACCGAGCTGGAGCAGCACAAGGAGCGGCTGCAGCGGCTCATCCGGATGGTGACGGACAGCTAGGGCTCAGCACGGTCAGGACGAAAAGAAGAACCCGCCGCGGGCGTCGTGCCCGCGGCGGGTTCTTTATGCCCGGCGATCCGGCCGATCGCGGCCGGGCGTCTCGGGTGCTGCTTGAGGCGCTAGCGGACGGGAGAACTTGCCGACTGCGTGTGGACGACCTTCCAGGCGTCATCCATCCAGCGGAAGAGATACGTCCCGTGACCGCGATTGTGGATGGCCCGACCGTCGGCTGTCGTGAGCTGGATCTCCGTGTCGACGACGGCCCAGGCGAAGTTACCCTCGAAGTGGGTCTGGATATTCGAGAAGCCCAGGGTGAGCCCGAGTTCGGCTTCCGGCTCGACGTGGTTCACGACGAGATCCTCGAGTCCGAGATTCTCGCCACCACCCTCGAAATAGCGGGCGCCGTCCCAGTCCAGGAAGTGACTGTAGAACGGGGTTCCGTCACCCTGCTCCCACCCGATACGTACGTCTTCCAGGATCGCCTCGAGCAGGGCGGGGTCCTGCGTGGCAGACGCCTGCGACTCGGTTGCTTCCGGAGCCGAGGCGGTGCAGCCGGCTACGAGGACGAGCAGGGTCAGGCTGTTCAGGATGGAGACTTTCATGACTCTTTCCTCTCGTTAGACAACAGGTGGGTCCGCTCAGCGAGCGGCACGGGAAGACCAGTGAATCGCGCGGATCATCCAGCGATTATCGACGCGCGTTAGGACCATCAGTTCGGCGCCGCGGGAGTTCACCTCACGGTCTCCCATCCTGCCCTGCGCCGTATTCGTCGACCACGCCCAGGCCACGTCTCCCAGAAGGGTGACGCGAATCTCGCTCCGCTCTCTTGGCACGGCGGAGGCGAAGCGCATGTCACCGGCCAGATGGCCACTCCTGTAGTGTTCCTTGTCCTCGACTCCACCACTCTCGAGGATCGTGACGTCCTCCGAGAGCAGTGAGAGGGCTGCCGTGGAATCACCGTTCACGAGGGCCGCGTGGTAGGCGTCGACAACCTCGACGACCCGCTGTGCCTCCGTTTGCGCCTCAGCGTGCTGGGCGGTCATACCTCCGACCACGACGGCAGCCAGTGCCAGCCGGAACGAGTGCAGCGGGATTCGGATGAGGGCATTTGCTCCACTTCCGCGCATGTTGGACCTCACTGAGCCGTGACCGTGAAGTCGAAGGTCTCGCGAACCACGTGACCGTCTTCGCTCATACCCCGCCAGGACACCGTGTAGGTAGCAGGGGGAAGCGTCCCGTGCAGAACGACGGAGAAGATGCGACCGTCCTCTTCGTCCTGAACGGCATCCATGACGTGGACGCCCGCGTCCGCGGCCTCCACGACGCGGATCTGGACGGTGCCTTCCTGCGGTACCTGCGTGAACCACAGGCGGACTTCCTCGGGGGATGTGACCGTCGAGCCGGCTTCGGGCATCGACTTGCTCAGTCCGAAGTGCGGGGCGGCGGAGGGAGCGGCGGCGACGAGTGCCAGCGCCAGGGCCGCGCAGAGGGTGATGGAGCGAGCCTTCGGCATATCGATTCTCCTGTCGATGCCGGCTGCGTGCCGGCGATGAATGCACGTGATCAATAAACGAGTCGCAGACCGATACCGACCCGGAGGTCCGACTCGGCCACGGGGTTGAGGTCCGGGCTCCCCGGGCTCTCTTTCTCTCGAACCCAGAGCAGGTCGAGGTAGGGGGCGAACTTTCGTCGAATCTCGTAGCGGGTGCGTATGCCGAATTCCACCTCGGCGATGCCGCTGTCCAGCCCCAGGCGATCATCGTCGGTAAGGAGCCAGTCCAGCTCACCCCCGAGCGTCAGGATCAGTCGCTGCGTGAGCAGGAGGTCGGTGTCAGCCTCGATCCGAACGGACGGTTTCCCCTCCTGGCTGATGAAGCCGAGCGCACCGAACTCGAACCAGTAGGGGGCGAGCCCTGCCACGCCGAAGGCGAGGTACCCCTGAGCGGTCGGTTCGATATCCTGGCGGTACCCGACCACAACGTCCCAGAACCGGCGGAAGTAGTGTCCGTACAGTGCCATGACTTCGGCTCCGCCGACGGTACCCCCGGCCTGCTCGCCCTCCGTACTCCACCATAGACGGTCGAAGTCCGTGCCGATCCAACCAGAGCCGTCCCACCGGTTCAGGCCTGACCCTTCCACACGAGACGCATCCACCTCGAGCTGCGAGAAGTGGAAGACCATGTTGTCCATTTCCTGACCCTGCGCGCTTCCGGCAAGAATGGTCGACGCAAGCGCCAGAGCGGCTGCCGCGCGAATGGACATCATGGTTGCGTTGACTCGTCAGCAGCGATGGCCGGCGCTACTTCGAAGCGGGCGAACATCCCGGTCATCATGTGGAAGAGCAGGTGGCAGTGGAACGCCCACGGACCGGGATCTTCGTACGTGAGGTGAGCCTCGACCGTCTGGTTGGGCGGCACGATCACCGTGTGTTTCCGAGGCGCAAACGCGGGATGCGCTCCATTCTGGAGCTCCATGAACACCCCGTGCAGGTGCATCGGGTGCTCCATCATGGTCCCGTTGGTCATCAGAAGGCGCACCCGCTCTCCGACCGTCAGCGAGATGGGGTCGGACTCGGAGAGTTTCTTGCCGTTCAGAGTCCAGAAGTAGCGCTCCATATCTCCGGTGAGCTGGATTTCCACATCTCGCGTGGGCTCGCGGACATCCCGGTTCGGCTCGAGGGCCTGCAGGTCTTCGTACCGCAGGCGACGGAGGCTCATGGTATCCTCACTGTGGCCCATCGCGGCGTGGTCCATCTCCATCTCCATGCCGGCCATGTCGTGGTCTCCTGGCATGTCGGCCATGTCGTGCCCGGAGTGGTCCTCCATACCGGGCATGTCGGCCATCGTCCTGACCGGCCGTGGGTCCATCGCGGGGATCTCCCCCTCGGCTCCCTCGGTCTCCGCGAGGGTGCCTCGCGCGAAACCCGATCGATCCATCGACTGGGCGAAGATCGTGTAGACCTCACCGGCAACTGGCTCGACGACGACGTCGTAGGTTTCGGCTACACCGATCCGGAATTCGTCCACACGGACTGGCTCGACGTCCTGTCCATCGGCTTGCACCACAGTCATGCGGAGGCCGGGGATCTTCACGTCGAAGAAGGACATGGCCGCGGCATTGACGAAGCGCAGTCGTACCCGCTCCCCCGGCGTGAACAGCCCCGTCCAATTCGCGGCTGGTGACGTTCCGTTGAGCAGGTACGTGTACGTTGCCCCGGTCACGTCCGCGATATCCGTCGGATCCATTCGCATCTCACCCCACATGGTGCGATCTCGGATCGTTTCGCCGGCATTGTCGAGGAGGCCTCCGATGAACTGGGGGAGGGTGCGCTTCGCGTAGTTGTAGTAGGCCCCGTTCCCCTTGAGGTTACGCAGCATTCCCATGGGATCCTCGTCCGTCCAGTCCGACAGCACGATCGAGTAATCGCGGTCGTACCGCACCGGGTCTTCCCCCGCCGGGTCGATGATCAGGGGGGCATACATTCCCTCCTGCTCCTGGGTACCGGAGTGGCTGTGGTACCAGTATGAGCCGGCCTGCCGAACCGGGAACCGATACGTGAACGTCTCGCCGGGCGGGATGCCCTCGAAGCTGAAACCGGGTACGCCGTCCTGGTCGAATGGGAGCAAAAGCCCGTGCCAGTGGATCGAGCTGACCTCATCGAGGTTGTTGGTCACGTGGATGATGGCGTCCTGACCCTCCCGAAGCCGGAGCAACGGGCCCGGGATCGAGCCTCCGATCGTGGGAGCGTCGGTATGTCGGTCGTCGACGGTGAATCCACGGCGATCGATGGACAGATGAACTTCGGTGGCCGGTCGGTCTCCCGAGTCCGGTCCAGCGATCGATGCGAAGAGCTCGGCCGGGCGGAGCCCCAGGCCGGCACCCAATGACACCCCGGACGCGATCCGAACGAAGTCGCGACGAGGCAGCGAATGATGGTTTTTCATAGCAGTGTGGAGCACGAGTGCTCGATGGGATGGTGGAGGCCCCAGGCGGCCCGCGTGACGCCTTGTGGTGGCGCTCGCGGGGGACCCGATTGTCGAGGTCTCCTGATGATATGAGTCCTGCGCCCGACCCGGCGGGGCCGGGTCAGCGGCTGATGCCGCTGAACTCAGATCTTCGGAGGCGGGGTCGTCAGCCCCAGGACGATGGCTGCGGGCTCATCCGCGATGGCCTGCAGCGTCGGTGCGCTCAGATCGCCGACTGCCAGTTCGGCGGGCATGTGGCTCGTCCCGATCGCGGGCGCTCCGCATGCCGCCAGCGCCGTGCAGTCGACGGGCTGGGAGTCGGGCGCGTGGTGAGACTCCTCGGAGTGCTCGCTCCCCACGTCCATCCCGTGAGCGAACTCGGCCGGCGCCGTGTGACCCGTCAGCATCTGGTGCGGGCCGTTCTCATGCCCGTCCTGCTCCTGCGCGCACGCCTCCATCGGCGCCGCGACGGTTTGCACGGCGAGGAGGGTCAGGAACGTCAGGCCAGAACGGCGCCGGATGCTGCGAGTCATGCGATAAACATGTGGTGGATCGAGTCAGAGGCAAACTACCCCCCACGTTGTCGGCGGTGCCCGCTTGTCGCATCGTGTCTCGACGTGGGGCCGCCGTGGGCGATGCACAGCACGCCGAACGTCCCTCCCGTTCACACTTCTCGGAGTCCACGAGTGAAGATCGTCCTCTTCGGCGCCACGGGTATGATCGGATCCGGTACGCTCATCGAGTGCCTCGATCATCCCGATGTGGAGCGCATTCTTGTGATCGGGCGACATTCGTGCGGGCGCGCGGACCACGAGAAGGTGGATGAGGTCCTTCACGACGACTTCGAGGACTACTCGGCCATTCTGGAGCAGTTGCGTGGCTATGACGCGTGCCTCTTTTGCCTCGGAGTATCCGCAGCCGGAATGTCCGAGCATGAGTACACGCGGCTCACGTACTCCTTCGCGATGAACGCGGCGAGGGCGCTCCGGTCCGAGAGTCCGGAGTTGGCCTTCTGCTACATATCGGCGCAAGGAGCCGATTCGACCGAGAAGGGTCGAATCATGTGGGCCCGTGTTCGGGGACGCCTGGAAAACCACCTCATGGCGCTCGGAGGTCCGATCTGGATCTTCCGCCCGGGCGTCATTCAGCCGATGAAGGGCGTCCGCTCGAGAACGAGGCTTTACAGGATCCCCTATACGATCTTCGGTCCTCTGATTCGCCTGCTTCGCGCCATTCCCGGCTTCGCTACGTCGACCGACCACCTGGGCCTTGCGCTCATCCGCGTCGCCCGGGTTGGGGCTGACGGGAACCACTTCGAGACTCGGGAGATCGAAGAGCTCGCTGCGGCGGAACTCGCGGAGCGCGGCTAGCGCTCCAACACCAGCGGTCGCCCGACCAGCTTCTCGGGATCGGCGTCGGGCTTCGGGACGAACTTGTCCATCCAGCCGCCGTCCCAGCTGGCGATGTACAGGTTTCCTTCCTGATCCACGTCCATCTGATGGGGGCGGGACAGCCCGCCGGCGAATCCGCCGCGTGTGCCGCCGAAGGCTCCGACGTAGTACTGCAGCTCACCCTGGGTGTTGAATTTGAGCAGGCGGTTGAGGCGCGCAGAGATGACCCAGACGGCATCATGCTCGTCGATGAATACCCCGACCGGATCCGACACGTCGGGCCACTCTTCGATGAATGCGCCCTCTTCCGTGAAGACCTGAATCCGGTTGTTCGACCGGTCGCCCACGTAAATGCGATGGTCCCGATCGATCGCGACGCCATGCACCAGATCGAACTGGCCGGGGCCGTCGCCCAGTTCGCCGAATTCCATGAGGAACTCGCCGTCGGCGTTGTACCGCACGATTCGTGAGTTCCAGTAGCCGTCCCCCAGAAGGAAGTCTCCGTTGGGGAAGAAGGC
This sequence comes from uncultured Gemmatimonadota bacterium, assembly GCA_938030915.1. Lineage (GTDB taxonomy): Bacteria > Gemmatimonadota > Gemmatimonadetes > Longimicrobiales > Gaopeijiaceae > UBA2589. The sequence continues at coordinate 1,287 of CALHIO010000092.1, read as the reverse complement.
GAGCACCGCCGGGTCACCATACGTGTAGGGGCCGGGGTTCGGGTTGGCCCTCGCATCGGCCCGCGTCCGAGGGTGATCCGGATCGACAAGCTGCATCACCAGCTCACTGCCGTCGTTCGTGAACTTGAGGATCTGCATGTTCACGTCCCGGATCCCGAGCCCTCGTTCGACCACCCAGACGTGACGCTCCGGATCGTACGGGCTGATGTAGATCTGATGCGGCTTGTTGAAGAGGGAGTCCCACTGACTCCAGTTCTCCGTGATGTTGCCGTCCCGGTCGACGACGACGAGGTAGTTCGAGCTTCCCACGCGCTCCTGGTTCTGCGCGTCCCGGTCCCCCCATATACCGACGATGATGCGGTCCGGGTTGTCCGCAGCTACGCCGGAGACCTGACCCCAGCCCCAGACGTCGTCGTGATCGGGGGCGGGCTTCCACCAGTTCTCGACCGCGATGTATTCGCCGGTGCGGTCGTCGCCCCCTTTGACGATGGGCCCATCGGAGGAGGTCTGGGTGTCAGATGCGCAGGCAGCCAGAGTGCCGGCGACGGCCAGCAGCATCAGGCGACGGGCTCGGTCCGGGATACGCATGGTTCCTCACTTCGGTGATGATCGATCCCACAGCGGAATGAGTATACGCTGCGGCTCCGTGAACCCGACAGCAGGCGACGCCCGTCTCCGAACCCGACATCGGGCGCGGTGCGCTACCCCTTCGGTCGTGCTCCGTCTTCGGTGAGAATCTTGTCCAGTGTCGCGACCACCCGCTCGCCGTCGCGCTGATCGAAGGTCATCGGCGGCTTGATCTTGATCACGTTGTGCTGGGGGCCATCGGTGCTCATTAGCACACCGAGCTCAGCCGCACGATTGGCGACGTAGCTGGCGATCCGCGCACTCGGTGTCTTCGCCGAGCGATCTTCGACGAACTCGATCCCGAGGAAGAGGCCTCGGCCTCGGACGTCGCCCACGCTCTCGTGCCGCATGGCCAGGGACGCGAGGTTGGCCTTGAGCGTGCCTCCGACCACGGCCGCATGCTCCTGGAGGCGATCCCCTTCGACGATGTCGAGAACCGCGAGCCCGATCGCGGCCGAGACGGGATTCCCGCCGAAGGTACTGAAGAACTCCATCCCGTTTGCAAACGATTCAGCGATTTCGGGTGTGGTGACCACGGCTCCGATCGGGTGGCCATTCCCGATCGGCTTTCCGAGCGTCACGATGTCCGGCACGACATTCGCGGTCTCGAAGCCCCACATGTGACTTCCGACCCGACCGAAGCCGATCTGGACCTCATCC
>CALHIO010000091.1 GCA_938030915.1 uncultured Gemmatimonadota bacterium | reverse complement strand
GATAGAGAGGGGGCCTCGCCGCGTCAGGTTCCGGACGCGGTCCCCCTGGCTCTCCAATCGGCGCGGCGCCCGGGCAGACTGAGCCCTCGAGTCCGTCGTTCACCGGATTTTGTTCTCTTTCAACTCCGGCTTCGTCCTCCTCGGCTACTCTCCGCGCCCCCGAACCGGGGCCCCGGGGTGAATCCGGCGGCGATGGGAGTGATTCGATGGCGGAGTTCCACTACGAAGAGATGTTTCAGCTCGGCGACGACCCGACCGAGTATCGCAAGCTCGACCTGGGCGGCGTCTCCACGATCGAAGTCGACGGACGCGAGATCCTGAAGATCGAGCCCGAGGTCCTGACCCAGCTCGCTGCCGAGGCCATTCGCGACGTCTCCCACCTCCTTCGCCCGAGTCACCTGGCGCAGCTGGCCAAGATCCTCGAGGACCCGGAGGCGTCGGACAACGACCGCTTCGTGGCGCTCGAGCTGATGAAGAACGCAAACATCGCGGCTGGGATGGTGCTGCCTTCCTGCCAGGACACGGGCACTGCGATCGTCATGGGCAAGAAGGGCCAGGACGTCTGGGTGGCGGGGAACGATGAAGAGGCGCTGTCCAGGGGCATCTTCAAGACCTACACCGAGACGAATCTCCGATACAGCCAGGTCGCGCCGCTCTCGATGTACGAGGAGAAGAACACGGGCACGAACCTCCCTGCCCAGCTCGATCTCTACGCCACCCCGGGAAACGCCTACAAGTTCCTCTTCGTCACGAAGGGCGGGGGCTCGGCCAACAAGTCCCTGCTCTTCCAGGAGACCAAAGCGCTCCTGAACCCTGATTCGATCAAGAAGTTCATGATGGAGAAGATCAAGTCGCTCGGGACGGCGGCTTGCCCCCCCTATCACCTGGCGGTCGTGATCGGAGGGACCTCGGCCGAGTCGACGCTCAAGACGGTGAAGCTCGCCAGCTGCAAGGAGCTCGATCATCTCCCCACCTCGGGCAACGAGCATGGCCGTGCCTTTCGCGACGTAGCCCTCGAGGAGGAGATCCTGCAGCTCACGCGTGAGGTCGGCATCGGCGCGCAATTCGGAGGCAAGTATTTCTGTCACGACGTGCGCGTAATCCGGCTTCCCCGGCACGGCGCCTCGTGTCCGGTCGGGATCGGGGTCTCATGCTCGGCGGATCGCCAGATCAAGGCGAAGATCACGAAGGAAGGCGTCTTCCTCGAGCAGCTCGAGACCGACCCCGCGCGCTTCATGCCCGACCTCGTCGCCCACGAATTGACGCGTGAGCCGGTTCGGATCGATCTGAATCGGCCGATGTCCGAGGTGCTCGCGGATCTCTCGCAGTACCCGGTCACGACCCAACTTTCGTTGAACGGGACGATCGTCGTGGCGCGGGACATCGCGCACGCGAAGTTGAAGGAACGACTCGACGCAGGAGAGGACCTCCCGCAGTACTTCAAGGATCACGCGGTCTATTACGCGGGCCCTGCCAAGACTCCGACGGGCGAAGTTTCGGGCTCCTTCGGTCCGACGACCGCCGGCCGCATGGATTCCTACGTGGATCTGTTCCAGTCGCGGGGCGGTTCCATGATCATGCTCGCGAAGGGAAACCGTTCGCAGCAGGTGACGGATGCCTGTCAGCGCCACGGCGGTTTCTATCTCGGCTCGGTCGGCGGTCCGGCCGCGATCCTCGCTCGAAATTGCATCAAGAAGGTCGAGGTGCAGGAGTACGAAGAGCTCGGGATGGAGGCGATCTGGCGGATCGAGGTCGAGGACTTCCCGGCGTTCATCATCGTGGACGACAAGGGCAACGATTTCTTCTCGAATCTCTGACCGGATCCTGTGCGGGCGCGGCGAACACCCGCACGCAGTCGGACGGCAGAATCGGCCTGGCGGGCCGTTTCGTCCTCGATTGAGCGTCACCTCGTTCGTGGTTCGGAGACTCACGATTCGAATCAGGCGAATCGCTGCGTCGTCGTCCAGGGGCGAAGCGAGTCGTCCCGACACGGCGATTGAGTCGGCGAGAGGCGTGGTCTCATGGCGCGCACTTGGCTCTGGATTCGATACGGATTTTGCACCTGCCTTGGATTGACCCTGATTGGCGTGGCTGCGGCTGCTCCTGCCACGGAGAAACCCCAGGGATCGCTTCTCTCCACCGATGCCGGTGACATGCTCGGCTAGTCCCTCTCCTCCTGCCTGGCCTGTCGTTCCGGAACCGGGTCCATCCACTCCCTGGATGGATCGCCGCCCCACCGTCCCTCGAGCGGTGGGGCGGCTTGGTTCAGGAGATCGGCAAGGCTCCGGACCCGAGATCGGGGCGGGTGGGCGCGCCGGCGGCTTTGCGATCCGGTCTGCCTCTGTGCTTCGCTCGCGTCATGCAGCCCCAGCGCATCGAGCAGCTCGACGATCCGCGCGTCGCGGATTTCCGCCACGTTCGGGACGCGACCCTCGCGCGTGAACGCGGTCGCTTCATCGTCGAGGGCCGCGGGAACCTCTTCGTCTTGTTGGGGCGCTCAGCGATTCAGCCCGAGGCGATCCTGCTGAGTGAGC
>CALHIO010000090.1 GCA_938030915.1 uncultured Gemmatimonadota bacterium | reverse complement strand
CGGTGTCGGGGTCGGTCGGGTCGCCGAGCGCCCACGCCTCCATCGCGGAGGTCAGCTTGTGCTCGAACGCTTCGCGGACGGACTCCACCACCACGAAGCGCTTGGCCGCGACGCAGCTCTGACCCGTGTTGATGAGGCGGCCCATCGCACAGCTGGTTGCCGCCGCATCGAGATCCGCGTCGGCCAGGACGACCGAGGGGTCACTCCCTCCCAGCTCCAGGACGCATGGCTTGATCGCTGCTCCGGCCCGCGCGGCGACAGACTTCCCGGCGCGCACGCTACCGGTGAGGCTGACCGCACGCACCCGCGCATCGTCGATCAGGTCGCCGGCGGCGTCGACGTCGATGAAGAGGTTGGCGAAAAGCCCCTCCGGGTATCCGGCGTCGTGGAAAAGCTGTTCGAGCGCAGCCGCGCATCCGGGAACGCTGGGGGCGTGCTTGAGCAAGGCTGCGTTACCGGCGGTCAGAGCGGGCGCGCCGAACCGAATGACCTGCCAGAACGGGAAGTTCCATGGCATGATGCCGAGCACGATCCCGAGCGGGCGATACGTCCAGTAGCTGGTGGCACCATCCGTCGGCGCATCCACGGGCTGCAGAAGCTCCGGCGCCTGTTCCGCATAATAGTCGCAGACCCAGGCACACTTCTCTGCTTCAGCCACCGCCTGGCGAATCGGCTTGCCCATCTCGCGCGTCATGAGCATGCCGTACTCGTCCTTCCGGTCACGGAGAAGCCGACCCATCTCCACGAGCGGTGCGACACGTTCGGTCACGGGCTTCAGCCGCCATTCCAGATATGCGGCGTGGGCGGCCGCGACCTTCCGCTCCACCGAGTCCGAGGACTCGAACGGCACTTCGGCGATCTGCGTTCCGTTGGCGGGATCGATGGCGACGAACGACATGACGGCGCACTTCCTCTCTGATCGGGTGGGTCCGCGCGGCCATTCTAGCAGAACCCGCTCCGTCTCGCCGGGATCGCGCCGGCGGAGTTACCATCCGTCCTGCACCCGCACCCGGACACGATGGGCATCCAACTCCCTCAGACGTCACCCCGATCGACATCGGTCGGCTCCGCCACCGATCTGGCCGAAGCGCCGACGGTCGAACTTCGTGCGCTCGACCAATTGTGGTTTCAGGTGGCAGGGACGGTGTGCAACCTCCGATGCAACCACTGCTTCATCTCGTGCTCTCCGGACAACCACTCGTTCTGGTTCATGTCGCGCGAGGAGGTGAACGAGGCCCTTCAGACATCGGTGCGTCTGGGCGTGAAGGAGTACTACTTCACGGGCGGTGAGCCCTTCATGAATCGTGACATCCTCGGCATTCTGGGCGATGCGCTCGCGCTGGGGCCGACGACGGTGCTCACCAATGCGACGCTGCTTCCACAACGAACCGTGGAGGCTCTGGCTCGTCGTTCGGCGCGTTCCCCGTATACGCTCGAGCTTCGCGTGAGTATCGACGGGGTCACGGCTGAGATGAACGACGCGATCCGGGGCGAGGGGTCGTTCACGCGTGCGATCGACGCCGTGGGTCGACTCGCTGCTGCGGGGTTCCTGCCCATCATCACGACGATGCAGACGTGGGCCGAGTCGGAGACGGATCGGATCCTGGGGCACTTTCGCTCGATCCTCGCGGAGGTCGGGTACGATCGGCCTCGCCTGAAGATCCTTCCGCCGCTTCGCATCGGTGCAGAGGCGGCGCGCGACCGAGGCTATGATGACTTCGAGCGGGTGACGGCCGACATGATGACCGAGTACCCCGCCGAACTCCTGCTCTGCTCGGGCGCCCGTCTGGTCACCACGTCCGGCGTGTGGGCGTGCCCGATTCTGCTTGACCACGAGTCGGGTCGACTCGCCGATACCCTGGACGAAGCGGTCGAAGTCCCGGCGGTTCTGGCCGAACAGGCCTGCTATACGTGCTGGGTGAACGGTGCGATCTGTTCGAACATGCCGGGCTTCGCCGCGGATCCAGCGTGAGGGCCGTCGGGCGCAACACGGCGACACGCATGCACGGCTCGGGAGCGATTCCATGACGATGGCAGGGGTCGAATCCGGTGCCATGTACACTCGGGTCGCCGCGTTCGGGGGCGTGTACTCCAACCATCTCGCGCTCTCGGCGGCGATCCAGGACGCCCGCGCCCGAGGTGCGGAGGCAGCGATCTGTCTGGGTGACCTGGGAGCGTTCGGCCCGAATCCCGACAAGGTCTTTCCTCTTCTTCGCGAGCATGGCATCCCCGTCGTGCGTGGCAACTACGATGACGCGATCGCCCGCGGTCTGGACGACTGTCAGTGTGGCTACACGGACCCCCGCGACAACCACTACGCCCGACTGTCGTACCAGTACACGTTCCGGAACACGTCGCCCGAGAATCGACAGTGGATGGACACCTTCCCCGAGGAGGTCCGCTTCCGGCTCGGTGACCTCGACGTTCTCGCGTGCCACGGGAGTCCGCGTCAGACCAACGAGTTCCTCTGGGAGTCGGCGACGCCGACCCACTTCCTTGACAAGCTTGCTGACGACTTCGGGGCGGACGTCATCGTCGGGACCCACACCGGGATTCACTGGACCCGCTCGTGGGGTGAGCGCCGCGCGTACGTGAACGTCGGAGCACTCGGTCGCCCGGCGAACGACGGACGAACCGACGTCTGGTACGCGCTTCTGGGCGCAGCCGGCAGCGCCCTGTCCGTCGACTTCGTGCCGGTACGGTATGATCACGAGGCTCTGGCCAGCGAGATGCGGGATGAAGAGCTTCCCGAGGAATTCGTCGAGACGATCCTGACCGGATGGTGGACTACGTGCCTCGAAATTCTTCCTGGAAAAGAACGAGCCGTAGGTCGGTTCTGAGTCGCCTGCGAGGTCGCCCGTGAACGAGGCTGTCCGCCTTTTCGTGACCGGAGGTACCTTCGACAAGGAATACGACGAGATCCACGGGACGCTCGAATTCCGCGATACGCACCTCCCGGACATGCTGACCATGGCACGGTCCCGGGTCGACGTTCGGGTTCGCACACTCATGATGGTCGACTCTCTCGAGATGACCGATGCGGACCGGGCGCTGATCGCGCACAACTGCCGGGATGTACCGGAGAAGTACATCGTGATCACCCACGGAACGGATACCATGGTCGACACGGCCCGCGTTCTGGCCGAAGAGGTGCCCGGCAAGACGATCGTCCTCACCGGCGCGATGATTCCCATCACCTTCGGATCGTCGGACGGTCTCTTCAATCTGGGCGGCGCGCTCACCGCGGTTCAGGTCCTGCGGGCCGGCGTCTACGTGATCATGAACGGCCGGGTGTTCCCGTGGGACAACGTGCGCAAGAACCGGCAGACCGGCGTTTTCGAAGCGATCGACCGGGAGTAGCTCGGGTCAGATCCCCGGCGGCCTCCGTCGGGGCCCTAGTCGCATGAAGTGCGACTGACGGACGATTTCCTTGATGCGGGGGTCGCTCCGCAACTCGTCCCACACAGGGTCGGAGCGCACGGCGTAGACCCCGGGCTCGCCCTGCCGGATGGCCGAGATCAGATATTCGATGGCCTCGTCGTCCGCGCCCATGCCGGCGTGCGCGGTGGCGAGTTCCATGAACGGTACGTGCGCATCGTCCGCCATACGTTCCTCGAGTCTGTCGAGACGCCACGCCCAATAGCCTTGCGGCCCGTCTTCCCGAATGAGCTCGAGCAGGCTCCGGAGGTCGTCGCGTGAGGGAGCACCCGGTGCCCCGGATTCCCTCCATTCGTCGAGTGTCTGGACGCCGGAGCGCAGCTCTCCCGAGGACACCTGGATGCGAGCCAGCAGGTCCCACGCCTCACTCTTCTGCGGCACCTGGCTCACGACGCGCTCGAGGTGCATGATCGCTTCCCGGAATCGACCGGAGAGCGCCTGCTGTCGAGCCTCCATGAATGCGCGATCGGTCTCGTTGCTCCTGGCCGCGAGTTCGCGGTCGCGCATGCGTGCGGCGATCCGCTCGCCAAGTCCGGTCTGTGCCGCGACCCAGGCAGAATCCAGCATCGACTTCTGGATGATGATGGTGTCCTGTCCCGCGTTCACGCTGAAGACGTGCACCGCGCCCTCCGGTGACTCGGGTGCCGGGATCATCGGAGTGTCGCCGATCAGCCCTGGCAGGGACCGATCGATGAGGGAGTAGACCTCACGAACCTCGACCGACGCCGAATCGATCTGAAGCGCTTCCAGGGCGACTTCGTGCGCTCCGACGACGTTGTCCGTCGACATGTCGTCGCGTTCCAGCTCGATCAGGAAGCGCGCTCCCGCCATGCCGGCCATCGCCGGTGCGAAGTCGGGATCGATCGCGAGCGCATCCTCGAAGTACTCCGTCGCCATGCGGAGACCCTCTTCCGTTCCCTGCTCGTACTCGTACCGACCGCGCATGTACGCGTCCTGAGCTGCCGGCACCACGTTGTTCGCCGTCTGGACGAAGACGGATTCGTCGTACTGGCTCGAGATCTGCTCGACCACGTCCCGAGCGATTTCCGTCTGGAAGGCGAGGATGTCCCCGACATCCTCACGGTCCCATTGGAGCGTTTCAATGTGCGTATCGCTCGGCGCGTGGATCAGCTGCAGGGTGACACGCGTCCGTGTTTGGCTCCGGGTCACTGACCCCTCGATCACGACGTCCACGTCGAGCATGCGGCTGATTTCGGGCATCGTCATCGTCGTGCCCGCGAACTGCATGACGCTCGTTCGCGACACGACACGCACGTCGTCGAGGGAGCTGAGCTTCGCGATCAGCTCCTCGTGCATGCTGGATGTGAAGTACGCCTGGTCCTGGGCCTCCGAGTAGTCGTCCAGCGGCAACGCCGCGATCGACCGGATCGGCTCGGTCGGGTCGTACGACGCGAGCTGGACGGCGGGCAGCATGTCATCGAGCTGAGCAGCCGGGGACTCGAAGACACCCTGCCGCTCGAGGTACATGCCGAGCGCACCCATGACACCGATTGTGGCGACGAGCAGTGCTCCCAGCGCGAGGCGCGGAAGGAGGGGGCCGGCCCCGGCTCCGTCTGTCCGCTGGATGCCTTCGCTGGTGAGATCGTACATCCACGCCAGCACGAGAGATGGTGGGAACCCCAGTCCCGTCGCGACGACGAGAAGGCGGAGTCCTCCTTCGCCGATTCCGAAGGCCGGGAACACGATCTCGGCCAACTGCAGAACCACGAATGCGGCGGCCGCATATCCGAATGCAAATCGCACGACGTGGCGGCGGCGCATTTCGGCGACGAACTGGCCGAACCCGGACGGGGGCAAAGAGTCGTTCATGGTACACGTTGGATCGCGAAACGGCGTGGCATGTTAGCTACTCATAGGAACCCCTACGAGTTCATAACCGTTGCCGTGTCGCTCGAGCTCAGAATGCTTTCAGGTAGGTGAGCTTCACGATGCCCGTCTTCCGAAACCAGCGTGCATCTCTCGGATCGGTCAGTGGCCCGGTCAGATATCCGGTGTCGAAGACGAGAAAGAGATCACTCCCGGGCGTGTGGATCCAATCCACCCGAACATTGGCCTGAAACTCGTTGGAGACGTCGTCCCACTGGACCAGCGCATAGGCGAAGAGCTGCCGATTAAGAGCGGCCTCGAGCCGGGTGCTGAGCAGGGTCGTGGAGAAGTCCCCGTCGGGCACGGGCAGGGAGACGTCGTTCCACCGGGCATCGGTATCGATCGTGAGGTGCTTGTTCACGATCCAGACGAAGCCGCCGCCGATCTCGGCGCGCGTCCCGCTCCAGAAGTCGCCGAACGACGCGACGCCGTTCAGACCGAAGCCGCGGGCCCGGTTCGGGTTGAAGGCGATCTGAACGTTCCGGAACGTGTAATCTCCGACCGGTAGCTGACGACCGTTGATGGAGGCCGGCCCGTCGAGGCGCTCGAACCGCTCGGAGACATTCAGGCTGGCGTTGTCGCCGGATTGGAAGTCGAGCCGGTTGGATAGGCGCAGCAGGTGTGACTGCTTGTCGCCGTCGATACCGTCGATCCAGTTGGCGCCGAGCACGGCGGAGAGCTGGCGTGCCCATGGGTTCTGCTCGAATCGGGGGCGTACGCCTAACTGGCCGCCCCAGCGTTTCTGGTCCGGCCTTCGAACGAATCCGAGCGACGGAGCGAAGACTTCCCCGATGTGCGTCCGGGTCAGCTCGAAGATGTAGAGATCGTTCTGCAGGATGAGCTCTGCCTGTCCGGCGAACGAACTCCCCTCGGCGCTCGAACGGTCCGAGTCCCAGACGTTTGCGCCCCAGAGGAAGAGCGAGCTGCTGCTCCAGAAGCGACTCACCAGGTCTGCGCCCGCCACCCGGTTATGGCCGATCTCGGTCTCCTTGGTGGTGAAGATGCCCCCTACCGTAGTTCGGCCGCGCAGGTCCCCACGTACCCGGGCGATGTTGTTCCACGCCGCGGGCACGGCTGCATCGGGTGCCGTGGGGTCGGGGGCGGGTATGCTCTCCGTCCACAGGCTCATGGCCCCGATCGAGAACGGACCCGTCTGTCCCGTAAGCCGACCGGCGCCAACGATGTCCGCTTCGAGGCCGACACGGCGCGTGAAGAAGACCTCTGCCTCGCGTAACGCGCCGAACTGGAAGAGTCCGGCGCGCTCGAGGAAGAACTCGCGCTTTTCGGGGAAGAACAGGTTGAAGCGGGTGAGGTTGATCTGGACGTTGTCCGCCTCGACCTGCGCGAAGTCGGTGTTGTAGGTCAGGTCCAGGGTGAAGTTGGAGGTGATCGACGCCTTGACGTCGAGCCCTGCGTCGGCGTCCCCGTCGCTGCCCGCCGCATCCGTGTTCACGACCCCCGCGATCGCGTACGGCTTCACTTCGATGTGTCGGCCCTTTTGCAGATTCTGCAGACCGACGAGGGGGGCGTACCGGGAGACCTGTCGAATCCCCGTTCGGTACTCCTGGCCGATGTGGGGCCAGAACACCTGCTCGTTCTTGCGGCGGATCGAACGGTAGAAGGCGATGCCCATCCGTGGAGCGTCCACTTCGTCGAAGCGGATCGTCGTGAACGGAATCTCAATCTCGAGGAACCACCCGTCCTCCCTGATGCGCGCCTCCGACGTGTATATGCCGTCCCAGTTCCAGTCCTGGGTGGTCTCGTCGGAGATGAGCGCGTCGTCCTGTGTTCCGAGGGATCCGACCTCGAACAAGTAGGCGTTCCGATCGTCGTCGTACGTGTCGATCGCGATCAGAACGTTGTCGTCCTTGTCGATCCATCCGCCTCGCTGGAGGATGTTCCCCAGGATGCCGTCCGGCTCCGAATCAAACATCGACATCCCGAAGTACAGGGCGGTCGGCGTGTAGGCGATCCGGACCTCTGTGCGCTCTGTCGCCGGAGCTCCGTCAACCGGCTCCCGCTGGAGGAACCCGGTGATCGGTTCGATGGTGGCCCAAAACGCCTCGTCCAGCACTCCGTCGATGACGGGGGGCGACTCGATGGGATTCGCGACCGCCTGTTGTTGTGCGAAGGCGGACCCGGGAAGGACGAGGCTGACGAGCGAGGCGAGGAGGATCCTCTTGGGTGCCCTCAACGGTACCGTCGACGTCGGAGGACGGCGCGCACCCGAAGTACGAAGAGAGGGGTGTCGATCGGCTTCGTGACGAAGTCGTCCGTGCCGGCTTCGAACAGGCTCATCTCGATCTGTCGATCATCGGCTCCGGTGACCATGATCACCGGAATGTCCGAGATGTCGGGACTGCGATGTGCGCGGATGTGCTGAAGCACGCGCAGCCCGTTCATCCTGTCCAACCAGTAGTCGAGCGTGACCAGGTCGAACGTCGGGTCCTCCATCATGAGTTCGACGGCTGAGGGGCCGTCGCTGGCGAGGCCCACGCGAAAGCCGGCCTCCTCGAGAATCGAGCGAAGGAGCATGCGCTGCCCGACTTCGTCATCCACTACGAGGATGTGCGGCCCCGTCGGCTCATTCGTCGCCTGAGCGAGGGCCGCGCTCAGCTCGCGCTCCTCGGCGGTGAACGGACCGTATTCCAGGTCGATTCGTTGCGTGATCGAGTCCGGCGGGGCGACCTCGAACACGATGGTGCGCCCCGTCAGCTCCCTTAGTTCACGCCGGGCGTCCTGGCTCAGGGGATTGCCGGTGGCGATCCAGATGTGCGTATCGTCACAGCGAAGAGGGAAGATATTGCGCCGATGTGCGACCTCGGACGGGACGAGTGCCGTGACGTGTCGTTCTCTGGTGCCGAAATCGGCGATGCCGAGTTCCGACTGTGTGGCGATGCCAGCGGCGAGCTCGGCCGGGGACATTTCTGCCGTCGTCCCGACCAGGGCCCATGCCTGCGTCATCTGCTCCGGAGTGGCGGTGTCGACATCCTCCGCGCCCGTGAACGCCAGAGCCTCTCCCATTGCGACGAGCCAATTCCCGAACATGGGCTTCGATGACACGCGGATCTCGATGCAAGAGGTGGGCGATTGCTCGATTCTGGTATGCGGGTAACATACCCTTCGCGAGACTCCGGACCAGCTTTTTCGGGTGCCGGCGATCCTCCCCACACTTAGATTCCCGTGTCGCAGCGGCATGTCTTCGGCGCGCCGGCACGTTCACACAGAGGATTCCACTCTGAGCTCGACGCAGATCGCCTATCTCGATGGGCCGCGCCTCCGGCGCTCCCTGATCGCAGCGTGTGAGCACGCACAGCATCAGCGTGCCGAGTTGAATCGGATCAATGTGTTTCCCGTACCGGACGGTGACACAGGTACCAACCTGGCGCTCACGGTACGGGCCATTGGGGATCACCTGCGTGGCAGCAGCGCCCGATCCGTGTCCGACGTGGCCCACGAGGCGGCGGAGGGAGCGATACTCGGAGCGCGTGGCAACTGCGGGATGATGCTCTCCCACTTCCTTCTGGGCTTCGCGGACAGCGTGCAGGACCGTACGCGCATCACGACGGACGAATTCGGAATGGCCCTCGGTGCCGGTGTCGAGCGTCTCCACTCGTCGCTCGAGAATCCGGTGGAAGGGACGATCCTGACCGTCATGCGTGATGCCGCCAACGCGGCGCGTAAGTCTCAGGGGGACGACTTCGTACCCCTGTTGGTGAAGGTCATCGAGGAGGCGCGGGGCTCGCTCGCACGCACCCCGGACCAGCTCGCGGTGCTGAAGAAGGCGGGTGTCGTCGATGCCGGGGCGAAGGGCTTTGTCAGCTTGCTCGAGGGCGTCCTCATGTTCGTGGAGGGCGTCACCATCGCCGTCGAGACCGCCGAAACGGAGGCGACGGACGTCTCGGCCGTCGTACTCACGGATTATCCGGATGCCGACGAGCAGTTTCGCTTCTGCACCGAGGCGTTGGCTCGGGGCGACGCACTCCCG
>CALHIO010000089.1 GCA_938030915.1 uncultured Gemmatimonadota bacterium | reverse complement strand
TTGGGTGGCCGAGGTCACCTCGGGGGCTGGACTTCCGAAGTCTAAATCGACAAGGGCCGCACGGCGAGTGCGCACGAAAGCGCCCCCCGGACCGGTCGGTCCGGGGGGCGCGTGGCTCTACAGGTCGGCGTCTCGTTACATCACGACACGCAGATACTGCATCACCTTGGTCATGTACTTTTCGAAGAAGAACTTCTGGATATCCATCATGTCGATCTCGCGGCCCTGGATGTAGGACTGCTCGATGTCGTTGGTCATGTCCAGCGGCGTTCCCGTCGTGATGAGAAACGTCGCCTGCTTCCCTGGCTCGAGCGAACCGACTCGGTCCGACACGCCCATGAATTCCGCGGCGTTGATCGTCACGGCCTTCAGCGCCTCTTCTTCAGGAAGCCCGAACGCGACCGCTACGCCGGCTTCCCACGGCAGCCGGTTGGTGTAGAGCGAACCGGAACCGCCCGAGATCGCGAACCGGACACCCGCTTCGTACAACCGCGCAGGCATCGTGTACGCGCCGTCGTACCCCTCGTACTGCCGACCCGGTGCAGCCATGGTGGACGTCAGAATGACCGGGATGTCATTGGCGACCAGACGGTCCGCGACGTGAATGGCGTCCTGGCCACCGCGAATGACGATACGGATGTCCTCCTCGAGCGCCCATGTCACTGCATCGTTGATCTGAGCCGCCCCGTCCGCCGAGACCACGACCGGGATCTCCCGGTTGAAGACCGGCATCATCGCGGCGTAGCGGGAATCGGTGCGCACCTCTTCGCCCGCGGCCACCGCGTCTCGGTACGCACGCGCCTCACCGAAGAAGCTCTTGAGAGACTGGACCTGCTCTTCGTACGTGGGTGGGTCTTCCTGAGGCCCACCGAAGCCTCCGAAGCCGCGGAATCGCCGGGGATTGGGGTTCGGCCAGTTCACATTGAGCGCGGCCGCCGACTCCATCGACATCTCTTCCCAGCTCCACCCTTCCAGGCTGAGAGCCGACGACATCCCCGAGACCAGTCCGCCACCGGGCGTGCTGAACGCGACGAGAACGCCCGCGGAACGGGACGTTCCGATATGGCGGCTCTCCGCGTTCACAGCGACGTCGGCCCGTACGTTCGGGTTGAAGTCGCCGAGTTCGTTGACGTCGTTCGAGACGTCGACCGCGCCGATCTCACTGATGCCCACCGTGCTGTAGGCGTCGATCAGGCCCGGGTAGATGTGCTTGCCCGCACCGTCGACGACGCGGGTGCCCGCGGGAATGTCCAGATCCGCACCGATCGCGGTGATCACTCCGTCGTTGAAGATGATCGTGCCGTTCTCGATCACCCCGTTGGTCACCGTGTGAATCGTGGCGCCCTGGATCGCGATCGGCTCCGCCTGCGGCGGCACCGTCATCCGCACCTGTGCGTCGAGCGCCGCAGGTGCGAGGATGGCCGCAGCAGCGGCCACTGTCATGGCATTCTTGATGGTCGTCATAATCACTCGCCCCCTGCGCGGCGGCTGCCGTTTCCGTTTCCGTTCTGAGACGTGAGAACCGCCTGAATGAGACGGGTTCGTTCGTCCTGGATCTGCTGGCGGAGCACCGCGTCCTCCTCGAGCGAGAAGTAGCGGCGACCGTCGAGCCACGTCTGTTCGGGACGCGTGAACTGAGACAGCGGGTTCCCATTCCACACCACGAAGTCCCCGTCCTTACCGGCTTCCAGCGACCCCACGCGATCGTCGATCGCGATCGCGCGAGCCGACTGAATCGTCACCGTGGAGAGCGCCTGCTCTTCCGTGAGACCCGTACGCAGAAGCTTGCCCGCCTCCCAGTTCATCCGCGACGCGATCTCGCTGTTGTCCGAGTGCAGCGACGTGGTGACGCCAGCCTCCATGAGGATGCGCGCGTTGTACACGGTGGCGTCGTACGCCTCCATCTTGAACGCACCCCAGTCGCTCCAGACGACGGCAGCCACACCGGACTGCGCGAGCTCCGGCGCGATCTTGTACGCCTCGATTCCGTGCTGAAGCGTCTGAACGCGGAATCCGAATTCTTCGGCCAGCCGCACGAGCGCGAGAAACTCGTCCGCGCGGTAGCCGTGCGACGAGATCAGCAGCTCCTGGTTCAGGATGTCGAGGATGGCCTCCATCCGCAGATCGCGTCGCGGCGGAATCCCCTCCTGGTTCTCCTCCCAACGCTGCCAGTCACGCTCGTAGTCGCGCGCAGCGAGGAAGTGGTCCCGAATGATCTCCTGCGTCCCCATGCGCGTGTCCGGATACCGGTTCTGACGGCGCTTGGGGTTCTCACCGAGCGCGAATTTCACGGTGCGCGTGTCGGTGTCCAACTTGATCTCATCCGGCAGCGCGCCCCAGCGCATTTTCACGATGACGTTTTCGCCACCGATGGGGTTCGCGGAACCATGCTTGATCATGGCCGTGGTCAGCCCACCGGCCAGCTGCCGATACATCCAGATGTTGTTGTGCGTGACGACGTCACCCATCTGAACTTCCGGCACGATCGCGAAGCCCGACTCGTTCACCGAGCTCACTCCGGAGTGGATGTGCGGATCGATGAGACCGGGCGTGACGTGCTTGCCCGTGCCATCGATCTCCACCGCCCCGCCGGGTGCGTCGAGATTCATTCCGACTTCCGCGACCAGGCCATTCCGGATCAGGAGATCGGCGTTTTCCATCCGACCCTGCGGCCCCTGCGTCCACACCGTCGCGTTCCGGACGATGACCGCAGCCGGTTGCTCGGGAATCGAGCTGACGCCGTATTCCATCATCGGACGGATGAACGGCAGATCGAGCTCCGGGACGTTCATCGCCACCGCTCCACGCTGCGGACCGTCGTACGCCTCGGTTCGTGAGCCGCTGAAGGTCGGATCCGCTCCATTGGGGAGTGACGTCCACCCGAAGAATTCATCGCCGCGGACGGAACCCGCGAGCAGGGCGAAGCCCTCGAAGCCCAGCGCTTCCGTGTCGAACCGGGCCTCGAGGCGACCGGTCTCCGTCACGACGCTCGCGGAGGCGAGATCGATCTGCCCTTCGGGAACCTCGATCGAACCACTCAGGCGGTTCAGCGGTCCTTCGAGCGTGAGGATTGCCTCGAAGCCCCACTCGTCACTCGACGCGATACGCCAGGTACCGCGGGGATCGATCTGTGCGGGACGGGTGACGCCGTAAACACGTCCCTGGACCCACACGTCCCGTACCTCCGCTTCCTCGGTGAAGAGGTCACCCTCGGTCACGACCAGGTTGGCGATCTTACCCTCCTCGATCGTACCGTGACTGCGGGACAGCCCGAGCCACGAAGCAGGTGTGGTGGTGAGCGCCGCGAGGGCGTCGTCCGGCGAGAGCCCCCGGGCCACCGCAATGCGCAGGTTCGGCAGGAAGTCGTTGAGCGACGACATGCCATCCGTCGTAATCGCGAACGTCACGCCCGCATCGGCCAGCTGAGCCGGGCTCGTGGGCGCGAGGTACCAGTGTCGCAGATCCTGAAGCGTCGCGTTCAGCGCGGCCTCCGGATCCGTTACGTCCGGAGCATCCGGGAAGTCGAGCGGGACGATGAGAGGATCGTTCCTGCCGCTGAGCACATCGATGAGGCGATACTCCTGCCCGCTGCCCCGATACCACGCCCGCACAGCGAATTCGGACGCGATGTCGTACGCGCGGAGGTACTCCTCCTCGCTGCTGGTCTCGAAGACGACCGGCTGCCCGCCCTGAACGACGGACTCGAGCGCCCCCAGGGCCTCACTCGTCTCCGGTGGGAGGAAGGCACGACCACTCGCTTCGTACGCGTCCCACGCGCGGATGTACCAGTCGGCATCCATGAACGTCTGCTTCATGAGCGCGGCCGTACCCATGGTCGAGTTCGGGTACGCCCCGCCGAGCTGGAACGAGCGTTGGAACCCGATAGCCTGAATCATGTCGCGAATCAGCACCCGGTCGCGCACGCCTGCGTCCCCCAGGTTCACCACTGAGCCTGTGCCCCGGAAGATGCCCTGACCAGGCACCGCCAGCGCAGTTCCGAAGCCCTGCGAACGCAGCGCAGCGCGACGATCATCGTCGTCCTGAAGGTTTGAGGTCGTGCTGAACCACGCTCGAACCTGGGGATTCCAGTGGGTGGGTCCCACATCACCACCCTCGGGCACTGCATCCATGCCGAGGTCGGCGTGGGCGTCGATGAATCCGGGATAGACGGTGTGGCCGCTCAGATCCCAGACCCGTGCGCCCGCGGGAGCGTTCCCGCCCCGTGACACGTCCTGAATGACGCCGTCACGAACGACGATGGTCGCACCGTCGAGGACCTGCCCCGGTGCCGTGACCACGCGTGCGTTGACGAGCGCGTGGTACCCGGTCCCGTTGTCCCGCATGCCTTCCACAGGCTGGGTTCGCGTTGCCTGCTGTGCGTCCAGACCGCCCGCGAGCAGAAGCGCGAGGGCCAGCCCGAAGCCCAGCGCCGAGTGGAGCCGTGGTCTCATGCCGAAAGACCTCCCGTTAAATGAAGCACCCGTGGCGGACATCCGCCGCGGGGAATTCCAACATCGATTCGAACCCAAAAGAATACGGGCCGGTGGAGCGACCGGCCACCGAGAGAGAAGACAGCTCGCCCCGGCAGAATGTTCGGACCCCGTTCGACTGACTCGACCTTCAGCCCGCCCTAGAGTCCGGCGGCCCTCGCCAGGGACCCCAGGTCCGGCACTTCGAGATCCGGTGTCGCCTCAGCAGGAGGCGTTGCACCCTTGCCCGACTTGCCGGCACGGCGGTTCACCCACACACAACGGAATCCGAGCACGCTCGCGGGTCCGATGTCGTGGTACAGGCTCTGCGCGCAGTGAAGCACCTTCTCCCGGGGCAGCTCGAGACGCTCGAGCACCTCATCGAAGTGGGCTCGCGCAGGCTTGTAGCTGCCCACCTGCTGAGCCGTAACCACCTCGTCGAAGGTCACCCCTAGGCGGGCCGCCGACCCCTCGAACAGGTCGTCGTCCACATTCGAGACGATGGCGAGCCGGTATCGGCTGGCCAGAGCGCGCAGGGCCTCGGTGGAATCCGGGAACGGCGGCCAGAGTGCCACCGAGGAGGCGAATGCCGCTGCCTCGATATCGTCGACCTCGACCGAATAGGCGTCCCCGAACATGCGCGCGACATCCTGGAGTACCTCCCGATACGGCCGAAACGGACCCGACTCGGCCTCCGGCTCGAACCGACCGAACTGCTCGAGAAGCGTATCCTGATCCGGTTTGCTGGCCGCCGGATCGAGCAGAACGTCGAGGGCGTGCAGGATCCCCGACTCCCAGTCGATCAGCGTTCCGTAGCAATCGAACGTGAGCGCTTCGACGAAATCGAAGTCGATCTTGCTCACTTGATGACGAGAATCCGATCGTTGACCGGGTACAGCCACTCCACGCCACGTTCGGTCACGACCGCGTCGTCCTCGAGCGGGATGCGGATCTTCGCGTTGTCCCACTCCGGATTCGCCGTATACGCGAACAGTTCGATCGAGATCAGAGTGCCCGGCCTCAGTTCATACGTCATCCGGGTCGGGTTGAAGAACGCGAGCGACGGCCCGAGGCCGTGTCCCCAGTTTCCGACCGAATGAGGTCCGAGCACGACGTCCGTCACCCCGGGATCTTGGGTCGGCTGATTGAATTCGATCCTGTTGAACCCGGCGGCCTCGATCGCATCCCACGTCCGCTCGACCGCCTCCAGCGCGGTGGGCGCCGGTTTGATCGTCGCCTTCATGATGTCCCGAACCTGGCGGCCGCGCTCGAAGGCATGACGCACACCCGCGGGTGGCTCGATCTCCCCCTCGCGCAGCACGTACGCGATCCGCTTCATGTCCGTGTAGAAGTCGAGGAAGCCGACACCCCAATCCAGCATCAGAAGGTCACCCCGCTGGATGATCCGATCCGAAGATGTCGCCACGATCCCTTCCGGGCCCGTGATGTAGACCGACGGCATGTCGAAGGAAGATTCGAGTCCACGGGCCAGCTGCTGGTCGGACATCCACCACGCCACGTCCTCGAGGGTCGTGACGCCGGGGGTGATCACCTCGTTCGAGAAGGCTCGCTCTGCGATTTCACGACTGATCTCTCCGGCCTCGGCAAACGCGGCGATCTCGACGGCCGTCCGTGTTGCGCGGAAGTCCGACACGAAGCGCTCGGCCGAAACAAGGCGGTCGCCGTACGACCCGAGTTCGGCTCGAAGGCGTTGGTATGACGTGTGCGACAGGCCGTCGGCCCCGCCGATCGACTCGGCCATGTTCACACCGATCCGTTCGGGATCGCGTTCCGCGACGTATGAGGCCAGCTCGCCTGCGGATCCGAAATAGTCGTAGACGCCACACTGTTCGAGCCGATAACCACCGACTCCGAGCACGGCTCGCTCGACCCGGTCACCCCGATCCGTGAAGACCCAGTACCCCCAGTCGCCGACGTACCCCCGCCCCAGCGCCTCCCACAGCGGATCGAGGAGGCCCTCACGCATGACGACGATCCACATGTCCAGATCGTTATCCTTCATTGCCTTCGGCATGACGAGATCAAATTTCTCGGCCCGGATCTGACACATCCGCTCCCATCGGGCACGAGCCTCCTGTGCATCCGTGGGTGACGCAGTCAGGAGGGCCAGCGAGGCGGCGAGCACGGATCGGCGAAGGAGTGCATTCATGGGTCAGTCGTGGCACGGGATCGGGTGGAGGCGAGCATTCTACGCCCGGGGCCAGCGAACCGGCCAGCGACCCTTGACCTCGGTGCACGCCACGCTCTATTTCTCCGCGTCACACTTTTCAGAGCTACAGGAGCCAGAATGTCGGATAGCGGCCAGATCCGGGTCATCCTGCGTTGGATCCAGATCAAGGACAACAAGGAAGCGATGTGGGACGACGAGGGCGAGTTCCGCTTCCGTTCGCGGATCACGACCGACGGGGAGTCCCACGAGCTGACGTTCCCGGAGCAGGGCTACTGGTCCATCTCCGATCATCCTCGTCGCAACAAGGTCGACAAGATCGACAAGGTGCTCTACGAGGGCGGCTTCGGTGAAAGTCTCGTCGTCGAACTGTTCGGAGAAGAGCTCGACGACTTCTCGGCTAACGATCACCTCGAAGATTACCGGCGCGAGTACGCCGGCGACGCTTCGACGTGGATCGGGCGCCACCAGCCCACCGACGAAGGATCCGATGATCCGGAGAACATGGTCGACTGGCGCGTCTGTTACGACATCGAGATGATCTGATCCAGATCTGATCGATCGACCCCCGCCGGGTCAGAGGGCCCCACCGGTACTGCCGGTGGGGCCTCGTTCGTTCGGGGTATGGCCGACTGGCGCGACGGGCTGCGACCGGCTAGACTCACATTCGGTTTTTGTTCGGTCACGTCACACCCTCATGCACCCCATCGCTCTTCCCACGATTCGTGGTCGCGGCATTCCGTGGAATCCGCCCAACCGTTTCGAGCCTCTGCACGTCGACCGGTCCACCTGGCTCGACCCGGACGATCCTCTCCCACAAACCGTTTTCCTCGACGATACGACGCGCTCGATCCTCTCGAAGAACGAGTCACCGGACGTCGGTTTCGACGTGGGACTGAATCCCTATCGTGGGTGCAGCCACGGATGCTCGTATTGCTACGCGCGACCTTCACACGAATACCTGGGATGTTCGGCCGGGCTCGACTTCGAAACCCGGATCGCCGTCAAGCGGGCAGCGCCGAACCTTCTTCGCGAAGCCCTGGCGTCGAGTCGGTGGCACCCCCGGGTGATCGGGTTGAGTGGCAACACCGACCCGTATCAGCCGGCGGAGCGACGCCTCCGAATCACGAGACGATGCCTCGAGGTACTCGCCGACTTCAGAAACCCGGTCTCGATCATCACCAAGAGCTATCTGGTGACTCGAGACGTGGACCTACTCCGGGAGCTGGCCGCGCACGAAGCCGTCGCCGTCGTACTCTCCATCACGACCCTGCGTAACGACCTGCAGCGCTCGATGGAGCCGCGGGCGGCTTCGCCCGCCCGCCGGCTCGGTGCCATCAGGGTCCTCGCCGACGCAGGGATTCCGGTCGGCGTGAACGTCGCACCGATCATCCCCGGCCTCACGGACCATGAACTCCCCGAGATCCTCGAGCAGGCCGCCGCCGCGGGCGCGAGCTTCGCTGGACGAATCCTTCTGAGGCTGCCGTGGGGTGTGAAGGAACTCTTCGCCGATTGGCTGGAACGCCACGAACCCGACAGGA
>CALHIO010000088.1 GCA_938030915.1 uncultured Gemmatimonadota bacterium | reverse complement strand
TTGTGGCAAGAGCCGGAATGATCGTCGCGCGTTTTGAGGGTATCGTCAGCCGTACCGACCGCACGGACGGGTCGGGATTGAGCGTCGAAGCTCGATCGGTGGCGCTCTCACCGGAGCTCTGGGATTTCTGTGCGCGACTGTGTCAGACCCTTGCTTACAGCGGACCCGGTATGATCCAGTTCCTACGAACCGAGGACGGCTCCGAAGTCGGATTCCTCGAGTTCAATCCCCGCCTTGCCGCCAACGTGGGATTACCCGTGGGATGCGGGGTGAATCTGCCAGCTCTTGCTGTACATGCATCCACCGAATCGCGGTATTCCGCCCCGCCGGATCGCTTCGACGCTCCTCAGGCTCCATATCGAACGAGCAAGGTCATGTCATGGACTCTCGGCGATCTGATCGGAATCCTGGATGAGCGCGACCGATTGACGCGATCCGAACTGTGGATCCGGTTGTCCCGCGTGGTCACGACACTCCTGCGTGCTGACATGCGCTATTCGTGGAGTTTCAGCGACCCTGGACCCACCGTGGCGATGTACGCAGGACTGATCCAGCGCCTGATGCGAGCGACAGCGAAGCGAGCACGACGCCGCTGAAAGAGCGGGGTCGAAGTTCGCGTTCCCCGGGGGACGCCAACACCTCCCTAGGTGTCTCCAGATTCATGACAGAACGTGGGCGAGACAGCGGCCCTGAAAAACTCACGTGGGTGAGCGAGACCACCCCTCGCCCGCAAAGACAACGAACAGCGCATGAAAGCACCCTGAAACGGGGAGTGATGGTTGCCGCCGCTGTGCTGGTCACGAGCGCGACTCAGGCCCTGGCCCAAGACATTACCGATGACCACCTAGGTGACTTCCAGGCGTACATTCAGGAGTTCCAGACCCGTGTCGGCCTCACAAATGTGTAAGGTCATCGCGTTGGTCGTCGGGGCCGTCGCCTGCATGCTGATCGCAACTCTCTGGCTTCGAGACGACTCCCGGCTGCCCCTTCGCGTCGAGCTTGGCTCACCGGTGCTGTCCTGCGAAAGTTCAGGTCGGTGGGAAGGGGCGCGAGAAACGAGAGAGAGGAGCGCCACATGAGCGGGACGGGGGTGCCGTGGCGTGTTCAGGTGGTGCGCACTGAGGAAGAACTCGCCTAGTTCGCAGAACCATGGTGGGGCCTGTTCGAGCGAGCAAGAGCGAGGGCGCCCTAACTGGCTCCCGACTGGATATGCGCCTGGTGGGACGCGTGCGCTGCCGAGCCCGATGGCATGCATCTGGTTGGGGTGTGGCGGGATGCCAGGCTCGGAGCGGTCGCTCCCCTCATGATTCGGATGCAAGCGGGTATGTTCGCCCAAGTCCCGACCATGGATCGGCCTTGCCCGCAGTCTGGGGCGCGGTACCGTCCGGTAGCACACCTCCTTTGCATGCCCGAGGTCGCCAACGCTCGCTCGATACGAACTGCTCCCGCTGTACTACTGAACCTGAGCAGCTAACGAGCGCGCCGCCGAGGGTGGGTTGCGCGGGGGCACAGAGTGCTTCCCGCTATCATTTTCAGTCCCCGCCGGGCAATCCTCCTCGGAGAAGGAATGTTCCATGCCAAGCCTCAACCTATCGTTTCGCTTCGTTCCCATCCTTCTGGTTTGTCTGAGTTCATCCGGATGCATCAAGACGTGGAAGTCGAGCCCGGTGGGCCCCCGTTCAACCATTGAGCAGCGCCCGGACAGGATCAGGGTGGTGCTCCATGATGGTTCGGACCTGGTTCTCCATGGCCCGACGACGGACGGAGAGGAGATTCACGCCGTGACACCGAGCTCGCGCATCTGCGTCGCACGACCTGATGGGACTCCGAGCAATGCCTGTCGAGTCGAGGCTGGCACGGAAGTCACAGTGCCGTTCTCGGACGTGAGTCACGTCGAACTACGCAAGTCGAGTGGCTGGAACATCGCTCTGTATACCCTTGTTCCGCTCATCATCATCATCCCGCAGCTAGACGGCTTGGGCGGACTCGGTTTCGGAATGTGACATCGGTTGGTAGCAGTCGTATTCCCATCAGGCGGGGTACAGCCCGGCGTGACTCGGAGGCCTCGCTCGCGCTGCAACCGGATGAGGCATCGCTGCAGTCCGCTCAGGCTGCGGGCCGGCATCTGGTAACTCCTCGAGCTGTCACACACTCAGGCTCGCATTGACGATACGCCGTCGCAGCATCCTTGTATACGACGTCGTGCGCGACTCACCGAGGGCCAATGATGGTTGAAGCTGCAGGCGCGGTTCGAGGGCGAGGCAGGATTGTCCCCCTCGCCTTGATGGCGGGAATCATGGTTACCGGGCCCATTGCAGTGCACGCCCAGATTCCCGAGCTGCCCTCCTTCGAGGAACTCGGCCTCGAGTACATCTCTGCGTCAGGGAATACGCAGATCCTGTTCTCCGGCCAGTTCGACGTGGAGGGGTTCTACGTTTCGAACAGTTGGGAGCCATCGACGGTCGAGCCGGACCGCTGCGATGCGTGCCACATCGACGTGGCCCGTGAGTTCCAGCAGGGTGACGGCGCGAATCACCTGCAGCGACTCCGTGTGTTCGCGGACGTCTTCGTGGGTGATCACGTGTACGGACTCGTGGAGCTGAGGGGCGACAAGGGACGGGAGCGCTTCGACGCGGACATCCGTGCCCGTATCGAACAGTTCTTCCTCAGGCTCACCACGAGTTCGGGCACGGAAGGGATTCAGGCGGGGCGCTTCGCGAGCCCCTTCGGCTCGTACGCCCAGAGGCACTTGAGCGTGGCCGACCCGTTCCTGAGCGCACCGCTGCCGTACGACTACCGCACGGTGATGAACCGTTGGCGGTGGCCGGGCAGTGATGCCGCGTTTCTCACGTGGAAGGACCAGCCCGAGGACATCGACATCCCGGGTGCCCCTCCGGTGTGGGATGTGCCCTACCAGTGGGGTGCGATGGTCTTCGGACAGCTCGGCCCGATCGACCTTCGGGCGGCCGGGATGAACAGCGCACCCTCGAGCCACCCGAATGCCTGGGATTTCTCGTCGGAGGGACTCGAGAGACCGTCCCTGGTGCTTGCTGGCCGATGGACGGTGAGTCCCACCCTCGAAGTCGGCGCCTCCTACGATCGGGGTCCCTGGCTGGGGCTCAAAAACCCCAACGTGACGGTTACGCCACCGGACCGACCGTCAGGGCCCGGGCCTGTCGATCGTCAGGATTTCGACCAGGAGCTTCTCTCGTTCGATGTGGCGGTCGCCCGGGGTCCGCTGATGCTGCGGGCCGAAGTCATCCGAGATACGTGGGAAGTGCCCAACATGGAGGCCACACCCGCGAGTGTGAGTGGGAGCATCGAGCTTCAGACGGACCTCGCGGCCGGCTTCTTCGTCGCCGGCCGAGCGGGCATGATCAATTTCCGACCGATCGATAACGGGTCGGGAGGCCGGGAGGACTGGGACTACGACGTTCAGCGGTACGAGGGTGCCCTTGGGTATCGATTCTCCCAGCGCGTCGGACTGCTCCTCTCCGGCTATCGCCAGATCCAACAGGTCCGGGACGACGGAGATACGGACTTCTTCGGCCTTCGACTGTGGTGGCTACTCTAGCGCGGGTCAGCTTTGAGCGGCCTCGAGGGGCTCGAACGACTCCACTGCGTAGATCAGGCACTCGTTCTCGAAGCCCTTCAGCGCCCGGCCGCCGACAGACGGTGCGACGAGCGTTCCGTCCACCGCCCACTCCTCGGTCTGCTCGCTGATGAGGATCTCTCCGGCCTTGGCCTGATCCGTCAGTCGAGCGGCGAGGTTTACCGTCTCACCGAGCACGGTGTAGTTCATGCGTTCGGCGGACCCCATGTTGCCCGCGACCGCGATACCGCTCGCGATGCCGATCCCGACACCCAGAGGTGCCTCGCCGCGGCGGGCACGCTCGGCGTTCATCTCGGCGATTCCGTCCCGCATGCGAATCGCCGCGCGGACGGACCGGCAGGCGTGATCATCCTGAGCGACCGGGGCGCCGAAGACCGCCATGATCTCGTCACCGATATACTTGTCGACGACGCCTCCCTCGATGTCGACCGCGCTGCTGAGACGCTCCATGCACTCGTTCAGGAGACCGATGACCTCCTGCGGCTCCATGCCTACGGTCATTGGTGTGAATCCGCGAATGTCGGCAAAGAGGACCGTGACCATCCGATTTTCTCCGCCGAGCTCGACGTCGCCGCGCATGAGTTCCTCGGCGACGTCCTCCGATACGACCTTGTTCAGGACGGAGCGGTACTGCTCCCGCACGAGGAGTCCGCGGGTCATGTCGTTGAACGCATCGGCCAACGTACCCATTTCGTCGGTCGAGGACACCTCGACCTCGGTTTCGTAATCTCCCTTGGCCACCCGCCCGGTGGCGGTCACGAGATCACGGACCGGCCGCGTCAACTGGCGACTCAGCGCCAGGCCCACGAATCCGCATAGAACGAGCGCCAGTGCCCCGGTGAGAAGCAGGGTGAGCTGGATGGTGTCGAACGGAGCGCGCACTTCGCTCAGGGGGACGGCGACGACACGACGTCCACTTCCGGGGGCTTCCGAGAGGAGGGGTTGATGCTGAATGGACCACTCGGCTCCATCGATGGTGGTCCTCATCGCGTCGGAGGACTCGAGGGCCGACATCATCGCGTTCATGAGGGGTCCGTCGACCCCGGCACTACTCTCTACGCAGACGTTCCCGATCGCGAGGCATGCCTCGACACCGCCGATCGTGGCGATGCGGTTCACGTCCTCGCCCTCGACGGGGAGTCCGAAGGTCAGCGTGCCGATCGGGCGGAACCCGAGCTCGATGTAATGCGCCTGAAGGTTGTACAGGCGATCGTCGACGACGCGGTAGGCGCTCAGTGTGAGAAGGGAGTCGCTCTGCAGCAGAGCCGTCGCGAGTGCCTCGACCCCCGCAGGATCACCCGGCACGGTCTCGCCCCCGACCATCGACATGATCGGAGCTCCCTCGTCGTCCGTCAGGACGATCAGAGCGTCCTCTTCCAGGCCCGAGCGCATGAGCTCGAAGGCGGCCTCTCCCGAAAGGAATTCGATATCACCGGTCTGGATCGCCTCGTCGAGAAGAATCGTCGCTCGACGACTCTCGGTGAACGGGCGTGCGAGCTGGTCGGCCTGCGCACGCTGGAGGTCGTTCAGCTGTTCGAAGACCTGAGAGGCCCGCTCCACGCTGCGCTCTTCCTCGAGGCGGACCTGTCGATTCGTCTGTGACCGTACCGTCAAGAGCGTGATGGCGAGCAGAAGGCCGACGGTCCCCACCAGAGCGGCGAGGAGCTTGGCGCCGAAGCTCCGCCGGATCCAGTTCACCGGCTGAGCTCTACCTCTACGGTGGTTGTCGATCCAGCCCGCACCGTCACCGTCTGCTGCGCTGGCCGGTGATCGGCGCTCCAGAACGCGACGACGTGATCGCCGGGGGGGAGTCCGACAATCCGAAAGGATCCATCTTCGCCGACGATGGCGTGAAAGGGGTTCTCGGTCACGACGATCACCCCGCGCATCTTGTCATGGACCTCGCAGAACACTTCGACGATGCCCGGCTCCTGGAATTGCTCGGACTTCGATTCTCCTCGTGGATACCGTCCCAGATCGAAGCGATGCGCGCTCGAGTACGAGAAGACGTTGTGAAAGAATTCGTCGTCGTTCGGAAACTCGACCGTTCCCCCGACCGGGATCGTGAGGGCAGACGGCGCGAACGCGGTGTCCTGCTGGACCATCAAGGCGGAGGCGCTCGAGAAAGTGGCGTTTCCAACACGACCCACGACGTAGGCGACTACGGGTATACGCTGGATCTCGGGCGCGCCTGCGGCCTGACCCGGGTATCGTCCGGCCGTTCGTCGTCGGACCTGTGCCTGCTCCAGGGTGACGGTACCCGCGACGGTACCGGTCTGCGCCTCGACCGACCGCGGCGGAGCCCCCAGCGTCAGGATGACAAGCGCCGGCGCCAGCCAGAGTCGTATCCGCCATCCTCGCATATTCCAGATGCTCCCGATGGGCCGATTGGGGCGGCCGTTCACGTCTTTCGCTACCCTCGAACATACGGCGAGGCGTGGGCGTGACTCAAACCCCGAGGCGCGTTTCTCTGGAGGTCTCTTCGGTGAAGGGTCCCGATTCTGCTTGTCCGCGTTCGGGGGTGCCTTCTAACCTGCAGCT
>CALHIO010000087.1 GCA_938030915.1 uncultured Gemmatimonadota bacterium | reverse complement strand
CGTTCTCAGCGATGGTGCCGCCGGACCACGGCTTCTGCCACGAGTCCTTCCCGTACTTCGCGTCCTCCATGCTGGCGATGATCTTCTGGGCGACCGCCTCCTTGACGGCATCAGTCTTCTCGCTCACGAGGCCACCATCCTGTTCCGCCGCATCCGCTCACGGAGGTGGAAGGCGATGTAGGTGTGCTCGCCGATCATGACTGCGCCTCCGTTGCGCGGATGTATGCCTTCGCGTCGCGGAGTGTCTCGAAGTGCGAGCCGTGCGCACCTGTGAGTTCGCCGCACTCGCATCGGTAGCGGATGTTCCAACTGCGCGGGGTGCCGCCGTCGGTGACATCGGTGTAGTGGTCGATCACGACCTCAGCCTTGTTCTCGTCGCACACCCACGAGCATTCGGAGAAGAAGTCGTCGGACTTGTAGATGCCGGTCCCGTAGAGGCCGGGCATGATCTGGCGGAACTTGATGTCGGTCGCGGCGCTCATCACTTCACCTCCGAGCGGGTCGTGGTGAAGGTGTAGAAGTCGAGCGTCAGGCGCATTTCGTCGACGCTGTTGTGCGACTCGCGGATGTCGTGGCCCTGCTTGTTGAGGAACCGGGCGAGGGACCGGGCGGCGGCGTATGCGTCGTACTTCGAGTTCTTCGAGGGCATCCGCTTCAGGCCCTACTCCCACGCGGCGAAGGCGGTGGCGAACTCCGGTGAGTTCTTGCCGTGGGTCTCGCGGGCGTCAGAGAGGTTGTCGCAGAGGGTCATCCACTTGTCGAAGCGCTTGATCCACCGGTCGAGAATCTTGGCGTTCTCGGCGGCGTTCTTGATCCTCATCTGCTCGAAGTATTCGGCGGGCGGGTTGGTGGTCGTGGTGGTCATTGTCCTGTCCTTTCCGGTGTGGGTATTTCCCATGTGTAAGAGTAAAGCAGGCTCCGGAACCCTTCGCAACCCCATACACAAGATTTCTCCGGGTACAGCCGGGAAGCGTAGTAACTATGCGGGATTCCGACGGAAAAAAATGTTGAGGATGGCACCTCAGATGGCCGCACTTCCGGCCCGTGATAGCCTGCCGCGCCATGACCGCCGACTTCGAAGACGACACCGTGGAGGCCGGATACGGCTACGAGGAGAAGGAGCACTACGACGGCGACGGCCAGATCGACCCGCTCGACGAACTGCTCGACGCCTACCAGTCGTTCGTCCGGCTCGGTATGGAGGACATGGCGAATGAAGCGATGGCACTCGTCCACGAACTACAGGCGATCATGCTCGGCAAGGGACGCGACTACTCGAAGGGTCACGACATGGGGCACGGCAACCCGGTCGCCTGCCTGTCGCAGGCGTACCTCGGACTCGTGATGTTCCCCGACGCCCGGGAACTCGCCGGGAAGATCCTCGCCCTTATGGACCGAGCCGCTACAGCGATGATGCCCGCCGAGGACGGGCCAGATGAGGAGGCGACCGATGACGTCGAAGAAGGTTATGGGATGGGTAGCGGAGGCTCTGGCGGCGGTGCTGGTGGTCGTCGTCGCCGCCGTCGGGTACGCCGCGAGGTCCGTCTACAGGACGGTCAGTATTGCGTCTTCAGCGAGACGGGTCGCTCCTTCGGCTGTTATGCCGAGCGTGATGCCGCGCAGGAGCGACTCGCCCAAATCGAGTCGTTCGCCGAAAGCCTCATTGTCAAGGCGACCCTCGAAGAACTCGTCGACCAGCACGACGCCGCCCACCGTGTTCCCCGGGTAACCGAGGCGATCAAGACGATTCACGATCTGGTCTCCGATGAGATCGAAGTCGTGTTCGAGGTCGCCGAACCTTACGCCCTCTCAAACGACGAGAAACTTGCGATGCTCGGCACGCTCGACAGCGGACTAGTCGCGAAGGCCGCTGAGTACCGCTACACCCTCGGCCCCGCGTACGTCCCGGACCGTGAGGACGCCCACGGCGAGTTCACCGACTCGGTGACGCTACAGGCCGCGATGTGGGACTGGGTTCGCAAGGGTGACCGGACGATCTACCTTCAGCACTCCGACAAGGCGGCAGGCGAGATGGTCGAGATGATGACCCTGCCCTTCCCGCTTGAAGCCGAACTGACTGTCCCGAATCAGGGCGTCTCGAAGTTCACGTTCCCGGCGGACACCCCGTTCCTCGGAGTCGTCTGGGAGGACTGGGCGTGGGACCTCGTTAAGTCCGGCCAGTTGCGCGGCTACTCGATCGGTGGCACCGCGAAGCGGGTCGAGGCCGACCTCCCGGTCGAAGCGACCGTCTAATACATCGACGACCGCAAGGCGTCAATGAAGTCGCGCGCCTCGCGATAACGGCCCTCGTCGAGCATCTCCTCGATCGTCGCGAGGTGTTCGCGTATCTCGGTGCGCGTGACGTTCCGCCGATACTCGTCGATCGGTCGTCCGTCTACCCATTCCGGCAGGACGTAGATGGCGCACCGGTCACGACGCTCCTGAAGCCGCGCCACCAACCCTGCCTTGTGGAGAGTTGATAGGACGCCGGACGCTTGACCGTGGTGAAGCCCCATGTGTGACGCGAGGTCTTTCCATGTCGCTCCATAGACGGACATGCGGTTGAGGTACGCGATCGTCTCGTACTGGCGGCGAGCAGTCGTCCCGTCCCTGTCATCGCGGCGCGCTCTTTCCTCGGATGTGTCGGAACCCGAATGTCCCGAGGTTCCAGCGTACGGAA
>CALHIO010000086.1 GCA_938030915.1 uncultured Gemmatimonadota bacterium | reverse complement strand
TTCGATCGTAGCGCTCCTCGACGGCCCCTCGGTGTCCGGAGCGTTCCACTTCGATCTGATGCCGGCTGCGGACCCGGCATCGCCCACCGTCATGGACGTGGAAGCTCGCCTGTTCGCTCGTTCGGATGTCGGCAAGCTCGGAGTCGCCCCACTGACGAGCATGTACCTCCACGGGACCTTCGATCGCGGGGGCGATGACGACTTCCGGCCGCGTGTGCACGACTCGGAGGGCCTCCTCATGCAGACCGGGCGGTCGGAGTGGATCTGGCGTCCTCTGACCAATGGGTCGGGCATCCGTCTGACCTCACTTCGTGACGTCTCCCCGTCGGGGTTCGGCCTGGTGCAGCGAGATCGGGCGTTCGACAACTACATGGACCTGGAGGCTCAGTACCACCGTCGACCCAGCGAGTGGGTCGAGGTACTCGGAGACTGGGGCCGCGGGGGTGTCGAGCTCCTGGAGATCCCCACGAACTCGGAGTTCAACGACAACATCGTCGCGTCGTGGGTGCCGGAGGAGTCGTTCCTCGAGGGAGAGGAGCGGACGTACCGATATCGTCTGGTCACCTTCGACGAGCGTCTCGACTCCGAGATGCGCACGTCCGTGGGTGACGGTCAGACGCTGGCGCAGGTTGTGCGCACACGGATCGGGTGGGACGCCCTTCCGGGCGAGGCTGCGCCCCCACCCCGGAGCCAGCGCCGGGTCGTGCTCGACTTCGCGGGTGGGCCTCTCGGACGCCTTGCCGCGGAGGCACTCGTTGTCGCCGAGGCTCAGACCTCATCCGGAGAGGTTTCGGATCTCCTGGTCCACCTGCTGCCCGATGGTGGTCGCCGTGCGACCTTTACGCTCACCCCCGATGGGGATCGTGGCGCG
The DNA here is from genome assembly GCA_938030915.1 of uncultured Gemmatimonadota bacterium. Taxonomy (GTDB): domain Bacteria; phylum Gemmatimonadota; class Gemmatimonadetes; order Longimicrobiales; family Gaopeijiaceae; genus UBA2589. Next base: position 1,731 of record CALHIO010000086.1, on the reverse strand, counting down.
GATATGCGCGTATACCTTCGCCTGAACGAACAACCCGTCAGTGAGACCTGGAGCTACCTGTGGGAGCCCCCGCGTGTCCCTTGAGTTGAGGAGCCCTCTCGTCCGAACCCGCCGCGCCGTGTACTTCGGGCTCGTCGGTGGGACGACGCTCGCGGGTACGTTCATGATGGCGGGCATCGTATCGGCACAGGGCCTGACCGTGTTGGAGTGCGTCATTCTCACGCTCTTCATTCCGACCTTCGCCTGGATCGTCATGCCGTTCTGGACGGCCGTGGTCGGCTTCATTCTGACGATATGGGGGCGTGACCCAGTCACGCTCGGCTCGCGGAGCACGCTGCGCCGCCCCCCGATCGCGGGGGCCTTGCCGCTTCGAGGGATGCCCCGGACCGCGATCGCCATCCCCGTTCACAACGAAGACCCCACGCTGGTCGCTGCGCGTGTCGCCGCGATGATGCGGTCGCTGCATCGGGCGACACTCGGTTGCGCGTCCATCGACGTCCACCTGCTCAGCGACACTCGGGACGACGACATCGCGCACCGTGAGGAGGCCGAATGGGTCGAGCTTCAGGCACAGTGTCCGGAGATCCCGGTGCATTACCGGCGCCGCGAACAGAACGTGGGGCGGAAGGCCGGCAACATTGGTGAGTTCTGTCGCCGGTGTGCTGAACGCTACGACCTGATGGTCGTGCTCGACGCCGATTCTCTCATGACCGGCCAGACGATCCTGCATCTGATCGAACTGATGAGGGCGAATCCCGATGTAGGCCTGATTCAGACCGTGCCGATGCCGGTGCTTCAGCGATCTCTCTTCGGGCGACTGATCCAGTTCGCCGGCCGTCTCTATGGACCCGTCCTGGCGACCGGTCAGGCGTTCTGGTACGGCGACACGGCGAACTACTGGGGTCACAACGCGATCATGCGGCTCCGTCCTTTCCTCGAGCACACGAAACTTCCGGTGCTCGGAGGACGCCCTCCTCTGGGTGGGGAAGTTCTGAGTCACGACTTCGTCGAGGCAGCATTCCTCCGGCGAGCAGGATGGCGGGTCGTTCTCGCCTCGGACGTGCCCGGCAGTTGGGAAGAAGTCCCGCCCAACGTCGAAGACTACGCGCGACGCGACCGGCGGTGGTCGCAGGGAAGCCTCCAGCACCTCCGTCTGCTCCGCGAGCCGGGCCTTCACCCCCTGAGCCGACTGCATTTCGTGCTCGGAGCGATGGGATACGTCTCGTCGCTCCTCTGGCTCCTGATTCTGGTGGCGGGCACCGCGTACGTCCTCGTACCCGGGAGCCATGGCCCCGTCGTTGTTTCGACGCAGCTCGTGGCGACGCCCGCCTTTTCACTTCTCGCGCTGACGGCGCTCGTGCTCTTCCTGCCCAAGGCTCTCGGGCTTCTGGCGGCACTCCTGCGGGAACGGGCGGACTTCGGTGGCACCACCCGCCTTGTGGTGAGCGCCGGTGTGGAAACGATCTTCTCCGTACTTCTCGCGCCGGTCATGATGCTGTATCACGCACGTTTCGTGACCGAGATCCTGCTCGGTCGCAGTGTGGGTTGGGGAGCTCAGGAGCGTGATCGAACCGATCTAACCTGGTCCGAGGCGACCCGGGCCGCACGCGGCCCGACGGCGGTCGGCCTCGTGTGGGGAGGCGTGACGCTCGCTCTCAGCCCCCTCTTCTTCGTGTGGATGAGCCCCATCTTCCTCGGACTCATCCTCAGTGTTCCGCTGGTCCGGTGGAC
>CALHIO010000085.1 GCA_938030915.1 uncultured Gemmatimonadota bacterium | reverse complement strand
GAGCATGTTGAAGACCACACGGGGGTCGCGGATCATCGGGAGCGGCTCCGTGGGTGAGCCCCAGCTGATCGTGTCCGTGTAGACGCACGAGTAGCCATAGGCGCAACCGCCTGACTGATCGACCGGCTCGATGCACAGCTGCATGCTCGGAATCGGCGTGTCCTGTCCGGAGCGGCTCGCATAGATCTGATCGATCGACGTACCGGCAAACACATCGGAGCCGCGGGTCTGCTTAGGATGCGACTGAGTCAGGAAGACCGCGCTCGAGCGAAAGTGATCCCCACCGATCTCGTTGGCCTCGAACGCTTCGGCCATCCGGACATCCGTGTTGCTGACGATGGTCAACCACTTGCGCCACTCTTCGAGCGGCCTGAGGGCGCTCGGCGTCAGGTCGAAGTCGCGCCCGACGTCGGCCGGATCCCAGAGATTCTGACTCGCACCCCACTCGCTGCACCCTGCAGCGCCATGGACCAGCTCGATGGCGACGAAGCGCGTCGGGTCGTCGATGGCACCCGCGGCCATGCGCCCGGCGGGCACCATCGCATCGAGGAACGGGAGCGCAACCGTCGCACCCATCCCCTTGAGGAAGGTGCGCCGCTCGATGTGACTTCCGGTCATGACGTTCATATTTCTTGTCCCCTATGGGCTCTTCTATCCTCCAGCGGGGCTGGAGGTTTCCATCGAGGTCAGCGCCGCAGACTGCATGCGGAACGCGTCGCTCATGACCACCCCGAGCACGAAGCTGGAGACGCGGTAGTCATCGTCCGCCGCCTCGCGCACGATCGCGCGGACGGCAGGCTGATCGGCGTACTCGACCCGTCGCCCGAGTCCGTACGCCATGAGATTGGACGTGAAAGTGCGCAGCAACGGATCAGGGCGTCGAAGCAGTGCGTCCACGAGGGCGCCAGGCGAATCGATCAACGTCCCGTCGTACAGCTCACCTCGGGTATCGATCGCCGCACCCTGCTCCCGGATCCTCCAGCGCCCCGTCACATCGTAACTGTCGAGGGCGAGGCCGATCGGATCGATGAACCGATGGCATGAGTTGCACGTCGGGTTGGACCGATGAGACTCCATCCGTTCCCGCGTGCTCAGCGAACGCCCGTCGGCCGCCCCTTCCGTCTCGTCCAGATCCGGCACGCCCGGAGGAGGGGGAGGAGGAGGCGTACCCATCAGGACCTCCATGACCCACTTCCCGCGAAGGACAGGTGACGTCCGGTCCGCATGCGATGTCAGGGTCAGGATGCTTCCATGACCGAGCAGGCCTCGTCGGCGATCGTCCGGATAGTCGACCCGGCGGAAGGCCTCACCTCGCACGCCCTCGATGCCGTAATGATCGGCGAGTCGCTCGTTCAGGTAGGAGTAGTCGGCCGTGTACAGGTCGAAGACGGAGCCGTCGTCGCGAACGAGATTCGTGAAGAAGAGCTCCGTGTCCGATCGCATCGCATCTGCAAGCTGCCGATCGTAATCCGGGAACCAGTACGAGTCGGGGTGGACCTTATCGAGGTCCTGAAGGCGGAGCCACTGACCCGCGAACCGAGAGCCGAGCGCCTCCGCCCGAGGGTCCGCCAGCATGCGCCGCACCTGGTCGCCAAGGACGCCGTCGTCCGAGAGGCGCCCGGCGTCGGCGAGCCTTCGAAGCTCCTCGTCCGGCGGAAGCGCCCAGAGGAAGAACGAGAGGCGGGACGCTAGAGCGTGATCGGCGATCTCGTAGGCCCCGTCGCGGGCGTTCCCCTGCCCTCGCTCGAAGCGGAACACGAAGTGCGGGCTGGCGAGGATGGCTTGCAGTGCAGTCCGGACTCCAATCTCGAAGCCGCCCTCCGCCGCACCCTCGTCGTAGAACCGCATCAGGCCATCGACATCGCGGCCCTCGAGCGGTCGACGGTACGCATCGGACGCCAGGCGGCGAACGATGCGCTCCGCGCACGGGCGCTCCTCGGAGGCCGCCGTCGGCCGACAGGTGAAGATCCGCTCTCGAACCGGATGATCCGACACACCCGTCACCCGCTCCGGTCCGCCGATGACGAGATCACGGAGATGGGGGAGAAGTGTGAGACCGTACCCACTCATCCCGGTGTGGCGATCCACAATCGACCAGTCGTGCGGCGAGAGCAGATCTTCGACGGGGCCCTCTGCCGTGGTGAGGAAGGCAGCAGTGACTCGTTGCGGGCCCGCGCGGACCGCGACCGGATCCGTCTTCATCGTGATGCCCCACGGGTCCGCATACGACAGCCATGCGTCGACATCGATGAGGGCCACGCGGTCGCCGTCGATCGAGATCTCGACCTGCTCGCCTCGGGCGAGCTGGCCGGCGAACCCGTCGCCGGTGGTCGTGTGCTCGAAGACGATCGTGAAGACGTACTCCCCGTCCGCCGGGAAGTTGTGCACGACAGAGGTCCCGCCCCGCGTGCCGTACGGTGCGCCTTCGACGCGAACGTCCTGTGACATGTAGCCGGACACCGAGTACGTGTGCTCGCGGTTTCCGGCCTGAAGGTCTCCAACCGCGAGTCGGGCGATATCGGCTGCGGCGGTGAGGTAGGCGTCGAGAAGCGTGGGCGACAGCATCTGCACATCAGCGATGTTGTCGAAGTTCTCGCTCTTCGTGTCGAGCGGGAGATAGTTGGCCGGGTCGATCGTCAGGCCCAGCAGTGACTCGATCGACCTCGCGTACTCGGCCCGATTCAACCGCTGAAAGGTCCGGCCTCCGGGATCCCGCCGGTCGGCCGCGACCCTATCCATGCGCCCTTCGAGCCCCTCGACGAGTTCGATCAACGCCGACTCATCCGGACGAGCGACTCCCGGTGGCGGCATCATGCCCGCACGGAGCTTGACGATCATCTTCTCGGCCGTCGCCGGCGACTCGTGCGGCATCGTCACGTCGAACGTCTCGAGGGAGAGATTGCCGCGCAGCCGCCGCTCGTTGTGGCAGCGGACGCAGTACTCCTCGATGAGGGCCTGGTCGTCGGAGACGGCTGGCACCAACACCCCCTCGAACCACGCGAACGGGACGTCGGGGGCGTGCGAGGGACGCGCGCTCGACACGACGAGCATTGCGCCCATCAGCGTTGTCGAGAGAGCCAGCGTCTTCACGGAAATGGGACCTCGGGTTCGTGCCTCGGGCCGGCGCCGACCCAAACGGGCGGAACTGCCCACACTGCCAAGGAATTACGGCATTGGGCCAACGGTCCAAAGTACGCGCGGGTTGCACGGTCTGCCAGCAGTTCCGACTGCGTTCGTGCAGATCAGGACAGGGTGCAGGACATCGGTACTCAGGTCCCATTTTGCGGGAGGTGCGACGGCTCCATACCCTGCATCATGAATACGAAACGAGCTCTCTTCGTCTGGATCGTTCTCCCCCTCTGTGCCGCCTGCTCCGCCTCGGAGCCGGATGCGCCCACGACCGCCTTTTCGGGTGCGACGGTCTGGGACGGGACGGGAAGCCCTGCGCAGCCCAACACCACGCTCTTCGTGCGGGAGGGCCGGATCGTCGGAATGTCGTCTGACGGCACGGTTCCTCCGGGCGCCGACGTGATCGAAACCATCGATTTGTCCGGACACTACGTGGTGCCCGGATTGATCAACGCACATGGACACGTCAGCGGCCTCTGGGCCGATGAGGCGGTGGTGAACGAGGTCGATCGGGTGAGAGGTGACCTCGAGCTCTTTGCCCAATATGGCGTCACGACGGTGAACAGCCTTGGAGACAGCGACGCGGTTCTGGCCGCCCGGGACGCGGCGACGCCGACGGACCCCAGAGCCCGGCTGTTTGCCGCCGGCCCGGTCATCGCGGCATCCGACCCGGCGCAGGCGCGCTCCGACGCCCAGGCGAATGCCGACGCCGGCGTCGATTGGCTGAAGCTCCGCGTGGATGACAACCTGGGCACTGGCATGAAGATGCCGTGGGACGCGGTGCAGGCGGTGCTGGACGTCGCGAACGAGAACGACCTCCGTCTCGCAACCCACCTCTTCTACCTCGAGGACGGCAAGCGACTGCTCGACATGGGCACGTCGATGGTGGCTCACTCCGTCCGGGACGTCGACGTGGACGAGGAATTCCTGGGCCAGCTGCGAGAAACCGGCGTCTGCTACGTGCCTACGTTGACCCGAGAGGTCAGCACGTTCGTGTACGGCGAGCGACCGGATTTCTTCGACGATCCCTTCTTCACCGAATACGCCCATTCCGGAGAGGTCGCACGCGTCTCCGAGCCGGCATTCATGGAGCGCATGGCGTCGAGTCGCACGGCCGCCGGATACCGAGACGCACTCCAGGTCGCCCTGAGAAACGTGAAAGCGGTCTCGGACGCGGGGCTCCAGGTGGCCATGGGCACCGACGCAGGGCCGGCGGGTCGCTTTCCCGGCTTCTTCGAGCACATGGAGCTGTGGATGATGGGCCACGCCGGACTGACGCCGGAGCAGGTTCTCCTGAGCGCCACTAGCGTGGCCGCCTCCTGTCTCGGGCTGGGCGATCGCGGGGTGCTGGCGCCGGGCATGTGGGCCGACTTCCTGGTGCTGACCGACAACCCGCTCGACGACCTCGAGAACAGCCGCAGCCTCGAGCAGGTCTACGTCGCCGGGCAGCCCGTCCGCTAGACCGTCACCCCACCAGGAATGCGGCGTCGGCGTACCCGGCGCGAAGCGGCGCCGGCCGACGTCCACGCACGTGGGGATCTGCGAGGTTACATCGGCATCGTGTACCGATGCAGGTAGTTCAGGTCGAAGTCGTCGAGTGAGGCGACATATACGCCGGAAGCACCGAACGAGACCACGCGGCTTCGGAACGGCAGCTCGTACGTCGCTACGCGTTCACCCTGGCGATCGAAGACGTCGTAGAGTGTGGGCTGGCCGGCATCGACGTGACGTCGAACCCACGCCCGATCTTGCGGATCCACGATGATACGCGTCCCGTAGAAAGGCGGCTTGACGTCGGGCCACGTGTACTGGTCCAGCTCCTCGTCTTCCGCGTTCGCGCCTCCCCCACCCCGACCGAAGCTGGTTGTCAGTGCGCCATTGTCCATCATGACCTGGATGCTGATGCCGCCCCCGGTTTCGGCCTGAGAGCGGGCCCACTCGCGCTTCTCGTCGATCCCGATCGAAACAGACTCGACCCGGACCGGGGAGCCGGAGACGATGGATCCGTCGGGTGCGATCCACTCCACGTGGTAGTCGCCCGAGCGAGCGAGCACGATGGATCCGTCGGGTGCGACGCCCCACGCGTCCTGAGGAGAAAGCGGGATCACGCTCATCGAGACGTTGCGATCATTCGCGCTGCCGCTCTCGGTGACGGTGACCTCGGGAAGTTTGAACATGGCCACCGTATCCACGGATAGCGTGCCCCGCGTCACCCGAAGCACCGCTCCAGAGTCGGGGCGCGCAGCCCCCATCCCGCCGCCCATCGAACGGACGTAGACGTCTCCGTTCCCATCCACGGCCTGGGGAATCGCAATGGTGAGGCCACTTCTCGGGTCGCCGGTCGAAAGGGGGCCCGTGGGTCCGAACTCGAGATCCGGTCCAAGTGAGACCATACGCCCGTTGCCGAGGTCAATGAGCAGGATCGAGTCACCGGGAAGCGCCCAGACGGCGTCCGGCTGCTGATATTCCTGTGGTCCCTGCCCCTCCTGGCCGATCTGCTCCCGCGTTCCGGACGACAAGTCGACCGAATAGAGCGCCCCTCCAAGTGGATCCGCGACGAGAACCGACCCGTCAGGTCGCTCCAGGACCGTCTGAATAGCCCCGAAATCCTGCGGAAAGGAGGCCACGGGAGCACCGAGGGAAACGGCACCGACATCTCCACCAGAATCACCCGATGCGGCGTCTCCACCCCCGCACGCAGCGAGCGTCACCACCGACAGGATGAGCAAGGCCGTTGCGGCGCGGCGTGGAACAGATCGGACCATCAGGGACTCCGGAACGTGTGTGTGACGAGAGACGAATACACGCGTAGACGTCAAAACTTGTGGAGACCGTTGCCGCCCCCCAGACTCCCGCGCGTCTGAGATCATCGCGACCCGGCGACGGGCAGACAACGTCACCGCCGTCGCGCGCACGGAGCGACCTGTGGACCGCTACATCACGGAACTGGTCGGGACGTTCTTTCTCGTCTGCACGATCGGTCTGAGCGTCAACGCCGGTCACGCCATGGCGCCCATCGCGATCGGCCTCGCCCTGACCGCGCTCGTCTACATGGGCGGCCATGTCTCGGGGGCCCACTACAATCCGGCTGTCACTTTGGGCTTTCTCCTTGCCGGGGGCGTCGATCGGCGGGATGTCGCACCGTACGTCGCTGCGCAGGTCTTTGGCGCGTGGGTCGCCGCCACGACCGTGCAGTTCATATCGGCAGAATCCTTCGCGCCGGCCCCCTCCCCGGGATACAGCCTCGCGCACGTACTTCTGGCCGAAAGCCTGTTCACGTTTCTGCTGATGCTCGTCATCCTGAACGTGGCCATGGCTCGGACCACGCGCGGGAATGCGTTCTACGGTATCGCGATCGGGTCTACCGTGACCGCCGGAATCTTCACGGTCGGCGATGTGTCAGGTGCAGCGTTCAACCCCGCCGTTGGGCTCGGCCCGATGATGGTCGACACCATGATGGGAGACGGCTCCCTCTCCAACGCCTGGATCTACGTCGTGGGCCCACTCGCCGGGGCAGCAGCGGCAGTACCAGTGTTTCGGCTGCAGGAGGCCGCTGGCGAACCAGCGAGCGAGTAAGCGACTCCGGCGGGTCGCAGAGTCCCGTGTCGGGGTCGATCAGCTGCGCGAACTCGAAGACGTCATTCGACGGAAATCCGGTCAATCGAGAGCGCTCCCGGATCACTTCCTCGTCTGGAGAGACGCGTAGGCAATACAGACAGTCCGCGACGACGTAGCTGTGGATCCACTGGATCTCTGAGCCCAGATCGGCGAGGACCCGGTTGGATTTGCGTGCAGCCGCCCTGAGTTCACCGGGCCCCATCTGATCCATCCCGGGGATGTCACGCCGAATGAGATACGACGCCTACGAGACCCGCGATCGTCTCGACGGCGAATTGGGCGAGGAGTTCCAAGGATTCGTGCCTCTAGATGCTGAGCTCGTGCGCCTCTCCCGCCCCACGCGGCACCCGGATCAGATCGACCAGCACCTGAACCTGAGCCGGCGGCTCGGGCGTCATCCGCGACACCACGATGGTCACCGCGAAGTTCAGCAGCATGCCGACCGTGCCGATGCCTTCGGGGCTGATCCCGAACCACCAGTTCGCCGCATTGTTGGCTTCCGGGTTCACGAAGTTGAAGTAGACGATGTACGCGGCGGTGAAGGTGATCCCGCTCACCATGCCGAGGATCGCCCCCTCCCTCGTGGTGCGCTTCGAGAAGATCCCGAGGATGATCGCCGGGAAGAACGATGACGCCGCCAGCCCGAAGGCGAACGCGACGACCTGCGCGACGAAGCCGGGTGGATTCATGCCGAAGTAGCCGGCAACGATCACCGCGACGCCGGCTGCAGCGCGTGCGGCCAAGAGTTCCTGCTTCTCATTGATCTCCGGCATGAAACTTCGCTTGAGCAGGTCGTGACTCACCGCCGACGAGATGACGAGCAGTAACCCCGCAGCCGTCGAGAGCGCGGCCGCGAGGCCACCCGCCGCGACCAGGCCGATCACCCACGCCGGGAGATTCGCGATCTCGGGGTTGGCGAGCACCATGATGTCGCGATCGACGGTCAGTTCATTCGTCATCGACGACTCCGGCCCGACGTACTGAATACGCCCGTCACCATTCGCGTCGTTGAAGGCGAGCAGCCCCGTGTCCTCCCACTTGGTGAACCACTCGGGCACCTCCGAATACGGTACATCCTGGACCGAGTTGATGAGGTTGGTCCGGGCGAACACCGCGACCGCCGGCGCCGTCGTGTACAGCAGCGATATGAAGAGGAGCGCCCAGCCCACGGAGATCCGTGCATCCCGAACGCGCGGCACCGTGTAGAAGCGGATGATCACGTGGGGCAGGCCAGCGGTCCCGACCATCAGCGCCGCCGTGATGAAGAAGACGTCCAGCGTCGATTTCGTCCCGCTCGTGTACGGTCCGAATCCCAATTCTCGATGAAGCCCGTTGAGTCGCTCCAGCAGCGGCATCCCGGATGCCTGCTCGACGCCTCCGAGGCCAAACTGGGGAATCGGCGTACCGGTGATCATGAGCGAGAGGAAGATCGCCGGAACGAGGAAGGCGAAGATCAGCACGCAATACTGCGCCACCTGCGTGTACGTGATCCCCTTCATGCCGCCGAGCACGGCGTAGAAGAAGACGATCGCCATGCCGATCCCGACGCCGACATTGACGTCGACCTCGAGGAATCGACCGAAGACGATCCCGACCCCGCGCATCTGACCGGCGACATACGTGAACGACACGAAGATGGCGCACACCACCGCCACGATCCGGGCGAGCTGGGAGTAGTACCGATCGCCCACGAAGTCGGGCACGGTGAACGCTCCGTACTTACGCAGATACGGCGCGAGCAGAAGCGCGAGGAGCACGTACCCGCCGGTCCAGCCCATCAGATAGACCGAGCCGTCGTACCCCATGAAGGAGATGAGCCCGGCCATCGAGATGAACGACGCGGCGCTCATCCAGTCCGCCGCGGTCGCCATCCCGTTGGCGAGCGGCGACACCCCGCCGCCCGCGACGTAGAACTCCTTCGTCGACGATGCGCGCGACCAGACCGCGATCCCGATGTAGAGCGCGAAGGACGCTGCGACGAGCAGGAAGGTCCAGGTCTGGACGTTCATGAGCTCGCCCCTTCATCCACGTCGAATTCGCGATCGAGATCGTTCATCAGCTTCACGTAGACGAAGATCAGGATCACGAAGGCATAGATCGCACCCTGCTGAGCGAACCAGAAGCCGAGTGGGAAGTTCGTGAACGGAAGGGTGAAGGCGTTCAGCGCTTCCGCGAAGATGATCCCGCACAGGTAGGACACGACGAACCACACCACGAGAAGCATGCCCAGGAGTCGGATATTTCGACGCCAGTACTCGGCGTGCCGCGCAACGGTCTCGGGGTCGGTGACGGACGGGCGTTCATCCGCGTGACTGTGTTCCGATGAATCGGTCATGATCCGCTACCCCACGGCTTCTTCTCGACACCCTGAATCGGGCTCTGTGTCATCGAGGGCCTCGTGCTCTCCCGAGTCGCGAGGTCGATGCGATCTCCGGGGGCGAGGAAGTAGAACTCCCCGTCGCCACCCGTCGTGCTCTGGTTGTCGTACACGAGCACGAACGATTCGCCGATCACCTGTCCGCGATCACCCTGGACGACCAGCGCGGTGTCCTCGTCGATGCCGATTCCGAGGAGCTCGGGGTGGGCCTCGATGACCTCGATCATGTCGAACTGGCGGTTGCGCATGAGGACGTGCTGGTCGATGCCGACGTTGCGGAGGTAGCCGAAGCCTCGCTGGTGGTCGCCCATCATGATGGTGTTCGTCCGCGTGTCCCCCCGCACGAGGAAGGAGCCCTGAATCGAGGCCCCCGCAGAGGATCCACCGATGACGCCACCCCGATCGAGAACCTCCTGGAACGCCTCTTCCGCCTTCGTCCCGCCGTACGCGTCGACCAGCCGCCACTGACGGCCTCCGAAGAAGAAGACGCCGGCCGCCGTCTTGAGCGGCTCGATGAATTCGTCGGAATCGGCTTCCGCCGGATCGATCGTGTGCAGGAGCGTCAGATTACGCGCGCCGTGGTCACGCCACGCGTTCATGCCCTGATAGAACTCGTCGTACTCGGCCGCGCCGCCCGCCGTCGGAACGAGCACGATATGCGCGTCGGGGCCACCCGCGAGGTCGATGAATCGCTCGTAGATCTCCGCCGACCGCATTGCGCCGCCCACGATCACCAGCGAGCCACGCTCCGGCCCGACTTCGGGGGGCGGCGGACCCTGTTGGATCTGCGTGACCGCCGGGGCTGGCCACAACGTGATCGCCAGCGCAAAAGAGAGGGCCGCCACGATTCGAGGCGGACGGACGCACCCTGCGGTGGCCGTGTGACTGAGGGTCATGACAAGGTCTCCGGATAGATCTGACGCTCCACTTCTCCGTGGATGCGATCGCGCGTGGCCTGGGTGGGAGGATCCGTCACGGCGGACACGCCGACCGCGACGACTACGTTGAAGAGCAGCGCCCAGACCCCGCCATGCAGTCCGAGCGGATGCGGGATGACGACGAGGGTGACATAGAGTACCCCGAGCCCGACCACGAGTCCGGCCAGGACCCCGGTCCGGGTCAGCGTCCGCTGCGTCGGGAAGCATACCCCGAGGATAGCGGGCATGAGCTGCAGCGCACCCGACCCGCTCAGCGTCACCAGGACGACGAGAAAGTCGAAGGTGCGGACCGAGAGGAAGTAGCCGACCACCAGCAGCGCGGCGACGATGCCACGACCGACCCAGACGTAGTGGCTCTGTTCCCGATCGGGGGCCAGGTAGCGCTGATACACGTCGCGGGTGAGTACGCTCATGTTCGCGTGCAGAATCGAGTCGAGCGTCGACATGGCAGCAGCCGTGGCCCCGGCCAGAATGACCCCGGTCAGGATCGGCGGGGCGTGTGCGAAGAGGAGCTCGGGAAAGATCCGGTCCGGAACGTCGAGACCGGGCATCGCGACCGCCCCTCCAAGACCGACGAGCGCGGCAGGCACGTAGAGCGTCATGAGGTAGATCGGCGTCGTCGCGCCGAGCAGCTTGAGCGTCTTCGCGTCCACGGCCGTGTAGTACCGAATCATCATGTGCGGCTGGAAGATGATCCCGAACGACAGGGTGATCGTCATGCCGATCCACATCCCCGGCGTGAAGAAACCCTCCGGGCCCGGCAGACTCAGAAGGTCGGGTCGCTGCGCCCGGACCTCGGCCCACAGCTGCAGCGGTCCACCGAAGAGTTCGTAGGCCAGGTACATCGCACCGATCCAAACCGCGACGTACATCCAGATGCCCTGAATCACGTCGGTCCAGTAGACCGCGCGAAGCCCGCCGGCCATGAGATACGCCGCCGCGACCACCAGCAGGATCAGCGTACCGAGTTCGAACGATATCCGGTCGCCTGACGCGACATTGATGATGTACCCGAGGCCCTGCGCCTGAACCTGGATATACAGGATCGTGAAGACGACGGAAACGATCGCAACGGCAACCCGGACCGCCTCGGACTCGTAGAAGTCGGCGAGCATGTCCGCGGGCGTGATGTATCCGTTCGCCTTTCCGAGCGCCCAGATCCTTGGACCCAGGACGTAGGTGATCGCGCCGACGAGGAGGGTCCACGTTCCGGCGGCCCAGAACCCGATCCCGTGCGTGTAAAAGAATCCGCCGGATCCCAGAAATGCGAAGGCGGAGTGGAAGGTGGCCACGACCGTCAGGTACAGGACGACGAAGCCTGCCCTCCGGCCATAGAGGAGGAAATCCTCCATATCGACCGTCATCCGCTGGTTCGCGATAACGCCGAGAACGATCGTCGCGAGCAGGTAGAGGAAGATCAGGCTTGTGGCGACGACCCACGGCTCCATGTCAGATCCTCTTCCACCACGCCCAGACCAGGACGCCGATGAGGGCCGAATAGACGATGAACAACGCCGCGAAGAAGAACGGAACGCCCCCGACCCATGTATCGGGCCGGTCGAGCACTCGGTGCGTCACCGGCGGCATCGCGAGGAGGAAAAGGAGAACGAACGCGACGATGGCGGCACGGCCTTCGGGCGTTCTCGGCACGAAATGGGATTTGCGTTCCTGACTCATGGGCGGCGAAGATGACCTCCGCTTCGAGGGTGCGCCAGCGCTCCGGCCATTGGCGTGTCCTCCCGATGGGACACTAAGAGCGGGGAAGCGGTCACCCACGATATGACCTAACGCTCTGGATCGCATGCCGTTAGCGCAGAACGGAAGAGTGGCACAGCCTCTGCAACAGAGACACGTGCCATTCGAGGCGTGGGCACGGAGGACATGATGACGCGCGCGAAACGCGAAATGGTCGTGGTGGTCGCGGGGCTGATGGCTTCGGCGGCCGGGCTGGAGGCCCAGCACCGTGGGCCCGGTGGATTTGTGGGGCTGAGCTTCGTCGCGGCCAATCCGATCGGTGAGATGGGTACGCTGGTCGACAATGGATTCGGACTCGAGATCTCGGCCGGAGCCCCGATGGCGGCGGGTGGACATCTGCGCATGCGGGTCGACCTGGGTGCCGTCATCTACGGATGGGAAGAGGTCTTCCTCTACGACGTCATGTACCGGGTGGGATCAGACGTCACAACGACGAACTCGATCCTGCATGGTTCCGTGGGACCAGAGATCGTGCTCGTCCGCGGTGACATCGAGCCATACGTGCACGCGGGCGCCGGGCTCTCGATCTTTGCTACCTCGTCGCACATGGATGATGACTTCGGATACGGGTACGGACACGATCCATACCTCGAGACCACGAACTACTCCGACACCGTCTTCAGATGGCTGTACGGTGGTGGTGTGCGTTTCCGTGCCGGCAGTCGGACCTTTGTCGACGTGGGCGTCTCCAAGGTCGACAACCAGGTCGCGAACTACCTGACCAAGGGGGACGTGGTCGACCAGCCCGACGGCTCGGTGTTGCTCTACCCCAATCGGTCGGATGCAGATCTGATGAGCTTCCGGGTCGGCGTGAGCTTCGCCCTCCGGTAAAGACTTCGGCTCGCGGTGCGGGACCGCCCGTTTTTCGGACCGGTCACCACCCACTGGGCGGTTCCGCCCGCGGCC
>CALHIO010000084.1 GCA_938030915.1 uncultured Gemmatimonadota bacterium | reverse complement strand
ATTCAGGGGCTGTTCCTGACCTTCGATCTGCTCTTCATCATCTTCGGCGCGATCCTTCTCCTCCATACGCTCGAACGCTCGGGCGGAGTGGCGGCGATCCGGCGATCCTTCAATGGGATCAGTGACGACCGACGGGTCCAGGTCGTCATCGTGGCGTGGCTCTTCGGCTCGTTCATCGAGGGTGCCGCGGGCTTCGGCACGCCGGCCGCCGTCGCCGCGCCGCTGCTCGTCGCGCTCGGCTTCCCGGCCGCCGCAGCCGTCATGCTCGGCATGATGATCCAGAGCACGGCGGTGACCTTCGGCGCGGTCGGCACCCCCGTGCTCGTCGGCGTTCAGGGTGGGCTCGGTGGAGAGGCCTTCGCGGCGGCCCTCGCCGGTGCAGATCTGACGATGCTCGACTATCTGCGAGAGGTCACGGCGAAGGTCGTGCTTCTCCATGCCATCGCCGGTGTTCTGATGCCCCTGTGGATGGTCGTCATGCTCACGCGCTTCTTCGGCGCGCATCGCTCCTGGACGGAAGGGCTCTCGATCCTACCCTTCGCCCTCTTCGGAGGCCTGGCGTTCGTGGTGCCCTACGTCATGTTCGGCACCTTCCTGGGTCCGGAGTTTCCGTCACTCCTCGGGGCCCCCGTGGGTCTCGTCATCGTCGTGTCGGTGGCGCGGCAGGGCTGGCTCCTTCCGAAGGACCGCTGGGACTTTCCGGAGCGCTCGGCATGGGACGCGGGGTGGGTCAGCGGGCTCGAAGACGAACTGGCCGACGTTCCCGAGGGCCGTGGTGTTTCGACCGCCTCCGCGTGGGCGCCGTACGCTCTGCTCGGCGTCCTGTTAGTCCTGACTCGGCTTCCCCAGCTCCCGGTCGGCACCCTTCTTCGCCGACTCGAATTTTCGTGGGCGGACATCCTGGGTTCGGGCATCACAGCGGCGACCACGCCCCTGTACCTGCCCGGCTTCGTGCTCCTCGTGGTGGTGCTCGTCACCGCCCTGCTGCATCGCATGGACGGTGCGGCGCTGGGTGAAGCCTTCCGCTCGTCCACCAAGGTGCTCGTGGGCGCGGGCGTCGTCCTGGTGTTCACCGTCCCGATGGTCAGGGTCTACATCAATTCGGACGTGAACGGAGCCGATCTACTGTCGATGCCGCTGGCCATGGCCGAATGGGTCGCCGGAAATGTCGGAGCGGTCTGGCCCTTCTTCGCTCCGATGACGGGCGCGCTCGGTGCATTCATCGCCGGCTCGAACACGGTCAGCAACCTCATGTTTTCGGCGTTCCAGTTCGGGGTCGCTGAGCGACTGGCGATGTCGACGGTCATGATCGTGGCGCTGCAGGCCGTAGGTGCGGCCGCGGGCAACATGGTCGCGATTCACAACGTGGTCGCGGCTTCGGCGACCGTCGGGCTGCTGGGCAAGGAGGGGGAGACGCTCCGGAAAACCATTCTTCCGACCGTCTACTATCTCCTCGTCGTCGGCCTGCTGGGACTGATCGCCATACACGTCATCGGCGTCGTGGACCCGCCGGGGTTGTAAACCGACGCGCGAGCAGCTTCTTCCCTAACAGGCTCCTACCGATCCGCTCACCGGCACTCTGCCTCGATGTCCGCCCTGTTCGATCAGGATCTCGGCGATCCTGTGCGCGCCACCGACCGGATGAGGCCGGCGAGGCATGTCGACGAGGGACTCCAGATCGTCGATCCAGTCGCCGGATCTGAAGTGTTCAGGAGGCACGAGCCATCCGGACAGCTCGTCCTCCGCGAACGCTTCCAACGAGGACATCTCACGAGAATCCGCCCGGGTAACCCAGGCGAAAGGGAGCCCCTCCCGCCACACCTCCGATACCGTGCCGTACCCGAGCTTCGCCACCACCGCGTCCGCGGCCCGGAGTACATCGGGCATGAAAAGGGCCGTGTTGTTATCGAAGAGGTGCAGGTTCCCGACTGCTTCCGCCTCCAGGGCACCAGTGACGAGGAAGTGGAAGCCGGTTCGGGATCGAAGACGATCGATGAAGGGCATCTCCTCCCCATAGCCGCCCATGGTCACGACCACGAGTGGGGCGTCGAGGGGAATGCCGAGGCGTCTTCGCGTCTCGTCCCGGCCCAAACGGACCTCTCGACTCACAGGGTCGACGAGTTCCAACTCCGGCTGTCGCGCACAAACCGGGCGAGCCTGAACATGTACGGTCGCCCGGGCTGACCATCGATCGAGCTCAGCTCCGATCTCCACCAGCTCGGGAACCCGCCCGACGAGCGGGTCATAGAGCCAGGGCCAGGAGAAGTTTTCGACCAGGACCGACGGTAGGCCGGCGGCTTCTGCCACCGCGACCCCCATCGGCGCGATATCGCAGAGAACGACTCGGCACCCCGCTTCCAGCACCTCGTCGGCCAACACCTGGATCGCCGATGCATCGAACGGCACCAGTTCGCGGAGAGCGTCGACAGTCTTCCGCGTGTCGAAGACGAGGGCCG
The DNA here is from genome assembly GCA_938030915.1 of uncultured Gemmatimonadota bacterium. Classification (GTDB taxonomy): domain Bacteria; phylum Gemmatimonadota; class Gemmatimonadetes; order Longimicrobiales; family Gaopeijiaceae; genus UBA2589. The sequence continues at coordinate 16,122 of CALHIO010000084.1, read as the reverse complement.
ACGTCTGCCGAAAGCCCACGTCCACGATGGTGGGGTGATAGGTGAACGACTCAAGCGACTCCTCGAAGAACCAGGGCGGCGCCGTCGTGAACACGTGCGCATGAGTGCCTGCGGCTCGGTGGGCCGCGGCAAGGACGGCCGAGCTTCTGGCAGCATGGCCAAAGCCATGCGGCGAGACGAAGGCTGCGATCCCGAGGGAGGGATCGTCGCCCGACGTCACGACTCCAGCACGGCGACGATGCCCTCAGCCGCGTGCGCGATGCAGGCGAGCCCGATCGCTTCCGAAGCTCCACGCGCGTCACCCAGGATCCCATTCGGCGTCACCGACCGGAATCCCTCGCTGAAGATCCGGTCCCTCAACGCATCGTCGAAGGTCTGAACGTGCCCTGCCTCCGCCCGCTCCTCACGCACCAGGTCCGGCCGGATGCAGAGGATTTCCGACGTCTCCGCAATATCCGCATGCCCACCGACACGGCTCACCAGCTCCGGGGCGACCTCAGACACCGCAGCCTCCCAGAGTGCCATGAACCCGACCAGGTCCGTGTAGGCGTCGACGGCACACTCGGGACCGACTGCTGCCCGCAGATCCGGAAGCATCTCGGCGAGTGGGCCGAAATTTCCACCGTGGGATGGCACGAAGCAGATGCGCGTGAAGCCGTGTCGTGCGAGGCTCACCGCGTAGTCGATGCAGATGGCCTCCAGGGTGCTGCGCCGCAGTGTAAGCGTGCCGGAAAAGCCCATATGATGCTCCGAGCACCCCACGCGAATCGTCGGTGCAGCCAGGGCCCCACCGAGCCGCCGAGCGACCTCGACCGACAGCCGATCGCCCCGTACGGCGTCAACGAGGAGCGGCAGATGAGGGCCGTGCTGCTCCACGGCCCCGACTGCGACGACCACGGTCGTGGTCCCGCCGGCAATCGCGGACTCCACTTCGGGCCAGGTCATCTCTTCGAGAAGGAGGGTCTCGGACATGTCTCGCTCGGGCGTTGATGGTTGGGGTCGAAGTGTAGCCCTCCCCCTCGGAGCGGCCTAGGTTGACCCCCCTCCCCGCCCACGGTCCGAGCCCTGTTCAGGAGCATCCTATGCGCGGTCGCATGATGGACACCCCGCTGTTGATCTCGGGCCTGATTGAGCACGCCGGGAACGTGCACGGTGACCAGCAGATCGTGACACGGACCGTTGAAGGGCCGATCCGTCACTCGACGTGGGCCGAGGTGCTGCGTCGATCAAAGCAGCTCGCAGAGGCGCTGACCGCCGTCGGAATCGGAGTGTCGGATCGTGTGGCCACCCTCGGCTGGAATACGCAGAGGCATCTCGAGGCGTACTACGGCATCTCCGGAATGGGTGCGATCTGCCATACGCTCAACCCGCGTCTGCACCCCACCCAGCTCGTATACATCATGAACCACGCAGAGGACCGGATCCTCCTCGTGGACACGACGTTCATTCCGCTCGCCGAGGCTGTGGCGGACAAGCTGCCATCCGTCGAGCATTACGTCGTCATGACGGACGCCGAGCATATGCCGGAGACGTCTCTGCCGAACGCCGTCTCGTACGAAGACTTCATCGGCGGTCAGCCCGGGGCGTATGCCTGGCCTCTGCTCGATGAATCAGCTGCCGCGGCATTGTGTTACACCTCCGGGACCACGGGGAATCCCAAGGGAGCCCTCTACAGCCATCGGTCCACGGTGCTGCACGCGATGGGCGTCTCCATGCCGGACGTCTTCAACCTGAGCCGTGCGGCCTCGGTGCTCCCGATCGTACCCCAGTTCCACGCGTGTGCGTGGGGCCTGCCGTACGCAGCGGCCGCGGCGGGCTCCAAACTCGTCATGCCGGGCCCGAGGCTCGACCCCGAGGGTCTGACCGAGCTCCTTGAAGACGAGGGGGTGAACTTCTGCGCCGGCGTCCCCTCGGTTTTCCTCGGGCTTATCCAGCACTGGCAGGCGACCGGGAGTGCTCCGTCGTCCCTCGAGATGGTGCTTATTGGAGGCGCAGCGCCGCCGCAGTCTCTGATTGCGGCCCTCGAGGGAGAGTTCGGTATCGAGTTTCGACACGGCTGGGGCATGACTGAAACGAGCCCGCTCGGCGCGGTGAACACCCTCCTACCCTCCCATCGGGGCTGGCCTGTCGAGGAACGGTCTGCCTTCCAGACGAGGCAAGGCCGCGCTCCGTACGGGATCGAACTCCGAATCGTCGACCATGATGGAGCCGTCCTTCCACACGACGGGCATGCGTTCGGAGAGCTCCAGGCACGGGGCCCGTGGGTCGTTGACGGTTATTTCATGAGCGACGAAGCCAAGCTCACCGACGACGGATGGTTCCCCACGGGCGACGTCGCCACGATCGATTCCAACGCCTGCGTACAGATCACGGACCGTACCAAGGACCTCATCAAGTCCGGGGGCGAGTGGATCAGCTCGATCGACGTCGAGAATTCGGCCATGGGTCACCCGGAGATCGCCATGGCCGCGGTCATCGGTATCCCCGACGAAAAGTGGGGAGAGCGCCCACTCCTCATCGCTGTTCCCGCGCCTGACACCGAACCGACCAGGGAGGAGCTCCTCGAGTTCCTCTCCGGCTCACTGGCCACGTGGCAACTCCCCGACGAGGTCATCTTCGTCGATTCGCTACCGATGGGTGCGACCGGCAAGGTCCAGAAGACGAAGCTTCGTGAGGAGTACGGCAGCACCTGAGCCCCTCGCCCGCGGTCATTCGACGACGAACGGCGATCATTCCGAAGTGGCTCGTAGTCCAGTACTTTTCCGGTTGGAGTCGGGCTCTTCGCCCGGACGGACCTCAAAAGCCAGACATCCGAATGCAGCAGGACTGCCCCGTCGACCACGAGAGCGCCGAACAGGTCGTGGACACGCTCCCCGGCCCGATCCGTCGTGGAGTGTACTTCTCCGTGGGTGCGGTGAGCGTCGCGCTGGGTGTGATCGGGATCTTCGTTCCGCTCTGGCCGACGACGTGCTTCCTCCTGCTGGCCGGATGGTGCTTTGCCCGGAGCTCCCTTCGTGCAGAGCGATGGCTGCATGAGAATCGACTCTTCGGCCGCTACCTGAGCGACTACCGGGAACACGGCATGATCTCCAGCCGCGTACGGGCAACGTCCGTGGCGACCCTCTGGGTATTCATCGTGATCTCTGGGATCCTGCTCGCCAGTCAGTTGTGGGCAGTCGCGCTCCTGCTGCTGATCGCGATTGCGATCACGGTCCATCTCTATTCGCTTCCGACCGAAGTCCGGGTCAACGCGGCCGAGTAGCTCTCCACCGCCGTCCGCAGCCCCGGGTCCTGTCCACGTTCTCCCCCCGGCTGCCATGCCCTCGCTCCGTCACGCCCTGCAGTGGTTCGTGGTCGCGATCGCGACCTCGGTTTCCGCGTGCTCTTCCGCTCCCGTCGCGTCCGATCCGATCCCTCGACCGATCGGAGAGGCGCCCTCCCCTCCGGAAGAGAGTCAGTACGACGAGCTGACGAGCGAGGCAGACTCCGACGAGGGGCTCTTCACCATTCACATGGTGGACGGAGACCTCTACTTCGAGATCCCGGACTCGCTCCTCGACGTCGACATGCTGCTGATCAGCCGAGTGTCGGGCGTGCAGGCCGGAATGGGCGGTTTTCTGCCGGCGGGTGCAGCCGTGAATCGCCAGATGGTCCGGTTCGAGCGGGCCGAAGATCGTATTCTGCTTCGCAAGTACTCGGGGGAAGCGGTCGCCGATGATACGCTTGCCATCGCCCTCTCGGTGGAGTCCAACTACTTCGCCCCGATCCTCGGGGCGTTCGACATCGAAGTGCGAAGCCCGGCGGACGACGCATCGCTGGTCGACGTCACCGACTTCTTCGACGGTGACACACCGGCCATTTCCGGCCTGCGGCCCGCCCAGCGTCGCAGTTATCAAGTCCGTCGGCTGGACAGCTCGAGAAGCTACATCGGTCGGGTCCGCAGCTATCCGCTGAACGTGAACGTGCGCCACACGCTCACGTACGACGCAGGCAACCCGCCGTCGGACGAGCAGGCCAACACCGTGTCGATGGAAATGAATCAGTCGCTGGTGCTCCTGCCACGGGAGCCGATGCGGCCGCGACATGCCGATCCGCGTGTCGGATACTTCACGATCGACCGGGTGAACTACGGCCTCGACGAGCAGAAGGCGGCGTCCGAGACGTTCATTCGTCGGTGGCGCCTCGAGCCATCGGATCCTGTCGCATACGCCCGGGGCGAGCTGGTGGAACCCGTGAGGCCGATCACCTGGTACATCGACCCCGCCACTCCCGAGCGCTGGCGCGGTGCCGTCCGCCGAGGTGTCGAGAACTGGAACCAGGCCTTCGAGGCCGCCGGCTTCCGGAACGCCGTCCGCGCACTCGATCCACCCTCGCCGGAGGAAGATCCGGAATGGGACCCGGAGGATGTGCGTTACTCGGTCGTGCGGTGGTCGGCGAGCCTGACACGCAACGCACAGGGCCCCAGCACATCCGATCCGCGAACCGGAGAGATCATCGAGAGCGACATCGTGTGGTACCACAACCACATGAGGTCCTATCGAAACTGGATGATGGTCCAGACAGGCGCCGCGAATCCCGGGGCTCGTGCGCTGCCGATCGACGAATCGCTCATGGCAGAGGCGATGGAGCAGGTGATCACCCACGAGATCGGGCACGCGATCGGCCTGCCCCACAACATGGTGGCGTCCTCCGCGTACCCGACCGACTCACTCCGCTCGCAGACCTTCGCAAGCCGGATGGGCGTGGCGCCCACCATCATGGATTACGCGCGACAAAACTACATCGCCCAACCCGAGGACGGCCTGCGTCCGGAGGACTTCCTGCGCCGGATCGGTCCGTACGACCTGTATTCCGTGAACTGGGGATACCGGCTTCTCGCGGATGCGGAGACCCCCGAAGACGAATTGGACACCCTCGACGCATGGATCGTCGAGCGCGCCGACGATCGCATGTACAAGTATCTGCCGCAGGGGGGGCTGGGCGTCACCGATCCCCGGGCCCAGACCGAGGACATGGGGAACGACCCCGTCCGATCGAGCAGCTACGGGATGGACAACCTCAAACGCATCGTACCCAACCTGGTCGACTGGACAACGCAACCCGGTGAGGACTATACCGACCTGAGCGAGATCTACGGCGAGGCCCTCGGCCAGTGGAACCGCTACGTCGGACACGTAGTGAACGTCGTGGGAGGCGTGCACGTGGATCTCAAGACGGCCGATCAAGGCGGCATGGTCTACGATGCCGTGCCGCGCGAGCGTCAGGAAGAGGCGATGGCCTGGCTGGCGCGTGAGGTCTTCGAGGCACCCATCTGGCTCAATGATCCGGCAATCCTCGAACGAATCGGACCGTCGACAGGTGGCCTGCGCGCGCTGCAGCGCCGGCAGGCGGCGATCCTCAACCGGCTGCTCGATCCGAGACGGATGGACATCCTGGTCGAGATCGAGGCGACGCAGCCGACCGGCGCCTACCCCCTCGTCGAGTTCCTCGACGATGCGAGGAACGCCATCTGGGGTGAGCTCGAGTCGGCCTCGGCCATCAACGGATATCGCCGGGCCCTTCAGCGGGCCTACATCGAGCGCATGCAGCAGCTGATGAGTGAGCAGCCGCAGGGCAACAGCTTCCAGGGCCCGGCGCCCGATCTTTCGCGCTCCGACATTCGGCCGCTCATTCGCGCTCAACTCTCGGAACTCCGAGACGACGTCTCCGCAGCCGACCGACGGATTCGCCATCGTGTGTCTTCAGCGCACCTCGCGGACATTCTGACCCGAATCGACGCAGCCCTCGAAGCTCAGGAGGAGGGGTAGCACCGCCGTGCTGTCCCGTGGGGGGAGCTCAGGCCCGACCGGGCCCTCGTCATCGGGCGGGTCGCTGGGCGAACAATGGCGGCCCTGGATCCTTCTGGGGCTGGGTCTGCTCGGTGTGGGAATCGCCTGCTGGCGACCTCTCCCGGCCGGCGTCTGGCACGACGACGGCACGTACATGCTCATCGCCAAGGCCCTCTCCGAGGGGCACGGCTTCGTCTACCAAGGCGTAGCGGGAACCCCACCTGCTACGAAATTTCCACCGGGTTATCCTCTCACGCTCGCCGCCCTTTGGACTCTGACGGGGTCCATCGGCATGGCAACGCTCGCCGCCACCCTTCTGAACGTAGGGTTCCTCGCGGCCGCGGGTGCACTCTTCGGCCGGCTGCTCCACCGGACGGCCGGGCTCCCGCTCGGACTGAGCCTCGCCGCTGCCGCGACCGGCTTCGTGTCGACCGACGTGATGAGGACGGCTCTGATCCCATTGTCCGAGCCCCTTTTTCTGCTCCTCCTGGCCCTGACGCTCTCGCAGTGGCCCAACGTACTCGCTGCGGTCGACGGCGCCCACGCAGTCGCCGAAGGGGGAGACGGAGAGACCTCTGCTGCAACTCCCGGAGTGCAGTGGAGGCTGCTCGTAGCTCCGGCCGTGTGCCTCCTCGCACTGGTCGCGACCCGATCGGCCGGCCTCGCGGTGGTCCTCGCATTCGGTGCCGCGCTCCTTCTCCCCCGCCCCTCGGGCGTGCGACTGGCATCCACCGCGCTGATGACCGGGCCCGCGCTCCTCTTCCTGTTCGGATGGGGGCGATGGTCGAATGCCGCGACCGGACAGATACCGGAGGGTGCGCGCGACCTCCTCGGTTCCTACCAGGGATGGCTGGCAGATCAGCTCTTCTCTGCCCCGACGGTGTTTCTGGGCGACCTGCCGAGCCATACGATCGGGGTGTTCGGGCGGGCCATCGCGCTCCTCGTCCCTGCGGTCGTGGGGACCCCGATGTGGATCATCGGCTGGGCGCTTCTCGCCCTTGCCGCAATCGGAACCGTCGTGCTCATCCGACACGTCCCACCCGTCGGTTGGCTGATCGTCGCGTACCTGGTGATGCTACTCCTCTGGCCGTACCTGGACCGACGCCTCCTCGTCCCATTGCACCCGCTGCTGGTGTCTGCGATCGCGGTCGGGGGGCTCGCTCTGATCGAGCGCATCTCCTCGAAGGCAGGGCGGAACATCTTCCTGGGTGCCGCAGCTCTGTGGCTTCTCGGATACGCGACCGTCACGGCGCACAGGGTTGCAGACGGATGGCCCACCGCCCCCTACCGTGTGAGTGCGGAGAATCTGGCCGCCGCCGTCGAGGCGATGAACAGGACCGTCCCGGGAGACGCGATCGTCGGCGCACCGGAGTACTGGGCGGCACTGCACCTGCACGGTGGCTGGACGACCGCACCGAGCACCCGCTTCGATCCGCGGAGCATGGATCCCGAGGCTCCGATGTGGGGCACGCCGGACGAGCAACTCGCGCTTTGGCGAGACGCCGACATCGACCACCTCTTACTCGAGCAGGGCGGCCAGCTGCACGGAGCGGCTCTCGATCAGCTCGAGGAGGAATGTCCCGGATCCGTACTCGTGCTGGCCCGGATGCGCGTCGCGATGGTCGTGAAGCTGGACTGGGCGTCTAGCTGTCGCCCAACTCCCTCATCCACGCCCCGATCGCCGTAGCGAAGTACGTCGGCTGGAAGGCGTGCCAGTGGGCCAGTCCGGCCGGCAGACGGTACTCATCACCGGCCTGCTCGGACGAAATTCCGCGCTCCATGGCCCGACGGGCTGCCGCTTCGATGTCGTCCAGCAGTTCGAGATAGAGGTCCAGTGCCCGCGTATCCGCCAGGGGTCCGTGACCAGGGACGTACGTGGACGCACTCGTCGCGCGCATCAGACGCACGGCCTGACTCAGCCTCGACGGGACTGCGTCCATGTAATTCGGAACCATCTCGTTCCAGACCAGATCGCCACAGAACACGACGGAGGCGTCGGGTACCTCGGCGGTGATATCCGACGCCGTGTGACCACGCCGCGGAACGAGGATGACCGAACGGTCACCGAGATCGATCTCGGTCGGACGTATGCGGTCGACCTCGGTGGCCGAGCCGAGTACGTCCGAGGCGGCGTTCCTGTTGTCCATCGAGAGATCGATCGTCACGTCCGTACCGAGGACCTCGATGTCCGGCGTCTCCGCGGTACCACGCAAGCCGGCGGTGTGATCACCGTGATAATGCGTGATGACCGCGTGTGTCGGTGCGCGACCGGTCAGACGACGAGCCTGCGCTGCCATCCAGCGTGCCCCCTCGTCCGACCCGAACGCTTCGATGATCACCGCGCCGCTGCGACCGGCGATGATGCCACCGTTGCACAGGGTCGTCCGGTCTTCAAGCGGCGTGGACACCAGCGCCCAGATGCCGTCCGCCACGCGTTCGAGGCGGCCCCACGGCTCCGAAACCTCGACCGGAAAGCGCTCCTGGGCGGCCCACAAAGGCCGGGACCAGAGCGGTGCCGCCGCGCTCATGAGCGCGATGTGCGCCGCGCACGAAACGGACGACCGTACGAAGTCGCGCCGGGAGCAAGAACAGCCTGATTCCATGCCGGGCCCTTCGACCAGAAAGGATACAGCGTCAAAGCTGGCGTCGCCGAGCCCACCTCGCCATCCTCTGCCGCCATGAACCTCAGACTCTGGATCGTCACCGTCGTCGGACTGGGCCTCGTCGTCAGCGCCCCGTTCCTGACCCGTCGAGATGCGACCAGCCCCGGCGCGCAGTACGGCGTGGGGATGGGTGCGGTGCAGCCACTGGGCGATACGATCCCGGATATCGACAGGCTCATGGCCACGGTCCGCACCCTCGCGCACGACTCGATGGCGGGGCGAGAAGCGGGCTCGAACACCAACGTCGCAGTCGCCCGGTGGCTCACCGATAGCCTCGGAAGGCTGGGCATCGCGCCCGCCGCCGAAGAGTACCGGATGCCCTTCGCATGGGCGGAAGGGTCGGGCGTCAACGTTCTCGGTCGCATCCGTGGCACGGAAGGAGCCTCCCTCATCGTGCTCACGGCGCACTTCGACCACATAGGCGTTCGCGACGGCGAGATCTACAACGGGGCGGACGACAATGCCTCCGGCACCGCTGCGGTACTCGAACTCGCCCGACTCCTCGTCGAACAACCACCCGAGGCGGACGTGCTCGTCGCCTTTCTCGACGCCGAAGAGGTCGGTCTGCAGGGAGCTCGTGCGCTTGTTGCCCGACCACCGGAGCCGTTCCCCGCGGCGACGGTCAACGTGAACCTCGATATGGTGTCACGCAGCGGAGGCATTCTCTGGGCCGCCGGAGCTCACCACACACCGGCACTGCGCCCGGTGCTCGAGGCGGTTGCTGCAGAGGCACCCGCCACACTGCGCCTGGGTCACGATCGCCCCGACGCCCCGGAGGGCGATGACTGGACCTCGGCCTCGGACCATCGGCCGTTCCACGAGGCAGGAATCCCCTTCGTGTATTTCGGAGTGGAGGACCACCCCGACTACCACCGTCCGACAGACGACGTCGAACTCATCGTGCCATCCGAGTTCGAAGCCTCTGTGCGGACCATCTACGCAGCGATCCGCGCGCTAGACGCCGCCCTACCCCTCGTCACGGAACCGTAGCGATGACCGAAACCGGCAAGCTGAGACTCCCTCACCCCCTCGCGCTCCTCACCGGATGCGTACTGCTCGCCGCTGCGGCGAGCTACATGCTGCCGGCCGGTGAGTTCGATCGTCGGGACGACCCCGTCACGGGTCGGACGCTGGTCGTACCGGGTACCTATCAGGCGGTCGAATCGAATCCGGTGAATCTGTTCGAGGCGATGGTCGCGCTACCTCGAGGGATGGCCGACGCCGGTAGCGTGATCTTCCTCGTCTTTCTGATCGGCGGCGCGTTCACGGTCGTGGACGAGACGGGTGCCCTCCGACGTGCGATTCCATCCCTGATCCGAGTGCTTCGCGGACGAGATCTGCTCGTAGTCCCCGTGGTATCGCTCTTCTTCGCGATGGGGGGCGTCGTGCAGAATATGCAGGAGGAGATCATACCTCTGATCCCCGTCCTGTTGATCCTGGTCGGGCGGCTCGGCTTCACGCCACTCGTCGCGGTCGCGATGAGTGCGGGATCGGCATTCGTGGGTTCGGCATTCTCGCCGATCAACCCGTTCCAGGTGATCATCGCCCAGCAGGCGGCCGAGGTGGAGCCCATATCGGGAGCACTCTTCCGAATCGTCTTCCTGATCGCGGCCCTCGCCCTGTGGATTGGTGCGACCATGCGCTACGCGGCTGCGACCCGAACCGCTCAACAGGGCACCGTATCGGAGGACCTCGGCCAAAGCATGACGGGCATTGATACCGTCATCATCGGCATGGTGGCGGGGACGTTCGGCGTCATGGTGATCGGGCTTCGCTCCTGGGGCTGGGGCTTCGATCAGATGTCCGGAGCGTTCTTCCTGATGGGTTGCGCCGTGGGGCTCATCGCGAAGATGGGTATCGGGGGTACGGCCGAGGCGTACGTGAAGGGCTTCCGTGACCTCGCCTACGCCGCGCTCCTCATCGGCTTCGCACGTGCGATCTCCACCGTACTGGCCGACGGCCGCATCATCGACACGATCGTCAACGGCATGTTCACCCCCCTGGAGAGCTTGCCGCAGCTCGCATCCGCGCTCGGCATGGTCGTCGGCCAGGCGCTGCTGCACGTGCCCGTCCCCAGTGTGAGCGGCCAGGCGGTGCTGACCATGCCGATCCTGGTGCCGCTCGCGGACCTGCTGGGGCTCTCCCGGCAGGTGATCGTACTCGCCTACCAGTACGGCGCTGGCCTTTGCGACCTCGTGACGCCGACCAACGGGGCACTCCTGGCGATCCTCGCATCGGCCGGCGTGCGTTATGAGCAGTGGATCAAGTTCACGGCCCCGCTCTATGCCGCGCTCGTCGCGCTCGGATGCGTGTCGATCGGCATCGCCATCGCCATCGGACTCCAGTGAAGTCCATCAGGGTCGTCGCCGCCGTCTTGCGACGCGGCGACGCACTCCTGGTTGGGCGGCGCCCCGAGTCGAAACGTCACGGCGGCATGTGGGAATTCCCGGGTGGAAAGATCGACCCGGGCGAGACGCCGACCGACACGGCCCGGCGGGAGCTCGCCGAAGAGCTGGAGCTCAAGGTCACGCATGTGGGCGACCTTCTGCACGCCGTGCGGGACGGATCGTCTTCCTTCGTCATCGAGTTCTACCCGGTCGAGTCGGAGGGAGAGCCGGTACCGCACGAGCATTCGGAGATCGCGTGGCTGACCCCCGAGGAGCTGAGTTCACGTTCGCTCGCTCCCGCCGACGATGCGTTCGTACGGTGGCTGAGGACGGCGGATCGGTCGGCGCGTCAGGCCGGATCGAGTGAGCGCAGGTAGTCGGCCGCCCGGGTCTTCGGGATCTCGCTTTTCAGCCCTTCGACAGTCACGGCACCCCGCCCTACGACATCTCCACGATGCCGAATCGAGATCGGACCCCGCTCGGGCTCCGCGGCCGGCACGGGCTTCCGCGACAGAAGTGTCCTGATCTCTTCGTCGTCGACGTCCACCACCCGACCCGTGAGATGTTCGCCGAAGAGGCGGATCAGGTCGTTCGACGGGCGAGCCCGTCCCCGTGAATCGAAGTCGATGCCCCGGATCCCCACCGAGATCGCTCGCCACCCACCCTCATCCCACGCCGGGAGGGGCCAGGCATCAAGGGTGTGAAACCACGCCCTGCCGCCTCGGAACATCCATTGGAGGTGATCGAGCGCCTCGCCGGCACCGTACCGGGTGCGCAGTTCTTCGAGCGCCTTGCCCAGCCGTCCTTCAGCCTCCTCGGCCGTGAGTTCTCCTCCCGGAAAGACCGTCGGGACAGGGGCGTGGAACGACCGATCCCCACCATCGTCGAGCCTGCGCATACGTGCGAGGAAAAGTCCGCCCGAATCGAGGTGGTGAGGATAGATGCGTGCCGCACCTTCCACCCGTGGGTCGAAGCGTGTCCCCTCGAATTCAGTCAGTCCGCGCGCGTGGGGCACCGGCAGATCGAGCCACTCGAGCTCAACGGGCAGGTCCTTCAGCGCATCACTCACGATCGCCTCGTTCTCCTCGGGCGCGAACGTGCACGTCACGTACAGGATGACGCCTCCTGGACGCGTGACCTGGACCGCCCGCTCGAGCAATCCGCGCTGTGTCCGGGTTACGTATCCCAGAAATGAGGCCGACTGGTTGGGAGCCTGCCCACCTCCTCGGCGCAGCGTACCCTCACCCGAGCAGGGTGCGTCGACGAGGACCCGATCGAAGGTCGCGCCGGTGGGGAAATCGCGACCGTCGCCGGCGGTCACCAGAATGTTCGAGTGCCCGAGGCGATAGACGTTGCCCAGGAGTCCCCGTATGCGTGGCTCGCTCAGCTCGGATGCCACGATGCAGCCGGTATCCCTCATCAGCTCCGCCATGTGCAGCGTCTTCCCGCCCGGTGCCGAGCACAGATCGAGCACGTGCTCGCCCGGACGCGGCGCCAGCGCCGGCGCAGCCGTACCCGTCGACGCCTGCTGCACGTAGAGCAGGCCGAGCCAGTGCTCGGCGGTGGCGGACAGGGGGCCCGGCCCCTCGATCACCTGATGGAAGCCCGGAAGCCCCTCGATCGGCTCCGTGCCGAAGCCACGGGCCTGCAGTCGGTCCAGGAGCCTGGCCTCCGGGATCCGCCCCTCTCGGACACGAAAGACCGTCGGCTCAGGGCGGCGAGCGGCGTCCGAAAACGCCCCCCAGTCATCGATGAACGAGCGGTAGCGCTCGAGATCGACCGTTCGCTCGCGCGGAGGCTTGCGCCTCCTGCGTCGGGGGGTCAGAAGCCGAGGTCTTCCGGTTCCTCGTCTTCGCGGACGAGGGTCAGGATGGCGGCCTGCGGAACGACGAGGTAGTGCTCGCCTTCGAAGGTGATCTCGACCGCCGCGCGACGAAAGAAGATCGCATAGTCTCCGATCCGCGCCTGAAGGGGCACGTAGCGGGGTTCACCCGTCGTGCCGCCGATCTTCCAGGGCTCCTCGTCGAGCTCGGTGGGGGCGGAGACGGCGTTACCCGGACCGGTCGCCATGACCGTGCCACCCTGCACGGCCTGATTGTCGACCGCGGTCCGGGGCAGATAGAGACCAACCTTGGTCCGGTCCTCACCCTCTTCCGGCTGGATGAGGACGCGGTCGCCGACGACGATGAGACGCTTCTTGGAATCTGACATGCTCGCCCTGACCGTACGCGAGTAGCTGCATGGAACGGACGGAAAAGCTCGCGTCAGACCAGAATTCCCGCCACCGCGGCTGTCGCGAGCGACGCCAGGAGCCCGGCGGCCATGGCTTTGAGTCCAAGCCTCGCGAGGTCGTGTCGGCGTGACGGGGCGATCTCTCCGATGCCCGCCAGCGTCATCGCCACGGACCCGAAGTTGGCGAAGGTCGTGAGGGCGTAGATCCCGATCACCAGCGAACGCGGATCGAGGGAAGCTCCCTCGCCCAGCTCGTTCGACAGTTGCACGTAGGCGACGAACTCGTTGAGAACGAAATCCACACCGATCATGCGACCGATGAGGCCCGCATCGGCCCACGGGATCCCGAGCATCCACGCCACCGGCGCCAGCAGGGTCCCGAGGAGGCCCTCGAGTGTGACGCCGGGCAGCCCCAGCAATCCGCCGGCCCAACCCAGCAATCCGTTGATCATCGCGACCAGAGCGATGAACGCGATGAGCATGGCCCCGACGACCAGTGCCAGACGAAGCCCCTCTGCAGCCCCCCGAGCGGCGGCATCGATCACGTTCACGTCGGGTCGCTCGACGTCTTCCGTGAGCATCCCGGTCGTGGCGGGTTCTCCCGTCTCGGGGACGAGCAACTTCGCCATCACGAGCGCGGCAGGAGCGGACATCACCGACGCCGCAATCAGGTGCCCGGCCGCGTCGGGGTGATACGGCAGGAGCATTCCAGCGTACGCCGCCAGTACCGTCCCGGAGATGGTCGCCAGACCGGCGGTCATGATCGCCATCATCTCGGACTCGGTCATGCGTTCGACGTACGGCTTCACGACGAGCGGCGACTCCATCATGCCGACGAAGATGTTCGTCGCCGTGCAGAGGGTCTCCGCTCCGGAGGTTCGCATGGTGCGTTGCATGACCCACGCCATGCCACGCACGACCTTCTGCATGATCCCGAGGTGATACAGCACCGTCATCAGAGACGAAATGAAGATGATGTTGGGCAGGATGCGGAAGGCGAAGAACGCCCCCGTCTCCGCAGCCATCCCTTCCGTGGCGCTGAATGTCCCGTCCGAGCCGAGCGTTCCGACCGGCACTTCGCTCCCGACGAGGTTGCCGAAGACGAATCGTCCACCTTCCGTGCCGTAGCCCAGGACCGCGTGCACGACGTGGTTCAGCGCGTCGAAGGCGGCGACTCCAGCGGGCGTCTTCAGGACCAGCAGCGCGAAGCCGATCTGCAGGCCGAGGCCCCACCCCACTAGTCTCCACGAGATCTTCTTCCGGTCGGTCGATAGCGCCCAGGCGATCCCGAGGAGAAGGACGAGACCGAGCGCCGCACGCATCCGCGCCTCGATCATCGCTCGCGCGCTCCGGTCATTCTGGGTGGTGTCATCGTTCCTGGCGTCATCGTTCCTGGCGTCATCGTTCCTCGCCCCCGGGCCGGGCCCATCGCGGGCCCGACTGGCGCGATGGTATCGCCCGGGCAAGCACGAGGCGAGTCCCGGGCGCGCGACTCGACAAACAGTGGAGCCATTCGACCTCTCGCTGTCCGTCTCGCCTGCCCCGGCACATACGCGCCGCGAGCTTCGTTGAGCGAATCCTTCCACTCGCGTTCGGTCGTCCTTCCGACGCTGGGCGAGACCGCGTCCCTGACCCACACGGTCGAGTGCCTGGTCGCGGACCTTCGTGACGACCTCGCCCAGATCCTGATCATCGTGTGCGAGAAGTCCCGGAAGCACTTCGAGTAGCCTCGTCCGTTTCGATACGCCCGAGCGAGAGACCGGGAGTCGACGCGGCGTCCGGTCTTGCCGCGGCCCGGTGGCGGCCCGAGGAGGTGCTCAGCGCCCCGTGCCGCAGTACCATCAGGCCGTCCTCCTGAGTCCCATGCTCCACATGCCCATGAGCCCGACCCGAACCCGCGCGCCCCTGTCGATCGTCATCCTCGCGGTCGCCTTCGCATGTCTCCCTACCCTCCTGGCTGCCCAGTCCGCCGGGCAGAGTGGCCGATCGGACGCTGGCATGGTCAGCGCTGCGCACCCCCTGGCCACCGACGCGGGGATCCGAATGCTCGAGATGGGCGGCAACGCCGCCGACGCCGCCGTCGCAGCAGGCTTCGCCGTCGCAGTGGTCGAGCCGACCATGAACTCGATCGGGGGCCGGAACCAGATTCTGGTCCGCACGCCGGACGGCGAGTTCCACGGGATCGACGGTACGACGCAGGCACCCTGGGACTACGATCACGAGACCGCCCCGCGGGCTTCGTTCGGGTACGCGGTGATCGGCATTCCCGGCGCGACCGCCGGCCTGCTCAAGCTTCACGAGGAGCATGGCTCGCTCCCTCTGGCACGTGTGATGGCGCCCGCGATCGAATATGCCGAGAACGGCTTCCGCCTTCTCGCGGGAGATGCGGCGCGTCAGGCGGCGGGTGCGGAGCAGGCGCTCCAGTTCCCGGGGACGGCAGCCGTCTACTACAAGGGGGACGGGTCCCCGTATCGGGCCGGCGAGACGCTGGTTCAGCCCGAGTACGCCGAGACGCTCCGCAAAATCATGGTCGGTGGACGTGACGTCTTCTACCGGGGCGAGATCGCGCAGGCCATGGCCGCCGACTTTCGTGCCAACGGAGCGGTCATCGACCTCGACGATCTCGAGCAGTACGTGGCGGAGGACAGCCGAATCGTGCGCGGGACCTACCGTGGATACGACATCATCGGAACGGACGTACCCTCGGCCGGCGTTCTTGCGATCCAGGCCCTTCAGGTCATGGAGACGTTCGACCCGGCGTCGATGAGTGAGGCGGAGTGGTTCGCGATCACCGGGCAGGCTCTGCGCCTGGCACAGCGCGAGTTGGCCGTCCTCGGCCCGGACACGGCCGCCGTGCGCGCGACGTCGAAGGAGTATGCGCAGACCGTTGCCGCAGACATCGCTGCGCCCGGTCAGCAACCGCAACAGCCGTGGATGCCACTGCCTGAGCTCGAAGAGCGCGGCGACCTCTATGGAGGGCACACGACCCACCTGTCTACGGCCGACGCGAAC
>CALHIO010000083.1 GCA_938030915.1 uncultured Gemmatimonadota bacterium | reverse complement strand
GACCAGATCCGGTCTCGTCCGAGCCGGGACGTCACCATGCTTCTCGAGTGCGCGGGAAATCGGGGCTTCGCCACATTCCAGGGTGCCGTACACAACGCCACCTGGACGGGCACGCCGCTCGCTCCTCTGCTTCGTGAAGCGGGTGTGCGGGACGGCGGGATCGAGGTCGTCTTCTTCGGTGCGGACACCGGAACGGAGACGATCCGTGATATGGAGGTCGAACAGCACTTCGCACGCAGCCTCTCGATCGAGGATGCCATGGCCGACGACATCATCCTCGCCTGGGCCGTGAACGGAGAGGCGCTACCGACTGGAAACGGGTACCCCCTGCGGTTGATCGCTCCGGGCTGGTATGGGGTCGCCAATGTGAAGTGGCTGACCCGGATCGAGGTCCGCGACACGCGCTTCATGGGGAAGTTCATGGCGCGCGACTATGTGACGCTGCGTCAGGAGGGGTCAGATGCGGACGGGGTGTGGGCGGAGACGTCGGTCGGCCGTACGAACATCAATTCGACGCCGGCGAAGGTGGTCCGCACGGATGGTGGCTACCGGATCCACGGTGCTGCATGGGGCAAGCCCATCGATCGCGTCGAGGTCAGCATCGACGGAGGCGCATGGCAGGCCGTCACGCTCGGTGAGGGCCGGGACGACCCGCATACCTGGACCTTCTGGCACCTCGATTGGGATGCCTCGCCCGGAGACCACACCGTGATGTCTCGGGCCGTCTCCACGGACGGCGACGTTCAGCCGACGATGGAAGACCCGCTCATGGTGCAGAAGATCACGTACTGGGAGAGCTACGGCAGCATCGTCCGGGAGATCACGATCCCGGCCGAGTAGCGACGCTCCGCGTGTCAGGCAGAAGTTCGAACGCATCATCGGCCGCGGGCGCGCGCTCCTTTAACGCCTCGAGTGCGCGAACCAGATCCCCGTCGTGGGTCGCGAGGAAGGCGTCGAAGTCCGCGAGCCGGTTGTAATAGCGGATCCGTGACAAGAGGGTCGCGTTGTTGACCGGCTGGTTGCGGAAGCCCGCGAACGTCAGGGCTTCGAATTCGGGCGCGACACGTTCATCGAAGTCGCGCAGGGCGTCGGCAATCACCGGCAGACGCTCGACCACCTTCTGCTCGGGCGTGAGGTCGGGGTCGTCGTACACCGTTTCAAGCCGCTCGACGAAGTCGTCGAGGTACCGGCTGAAGCGCTGGACGTCCCGCCAGCGCGCGAGTGCTCGCTGACACTTCACGGAATCCGGCCCGCTCCCTTCGCGAGTGCAGAAGAAACGCGCCGCTCCCACGCGTCCGACGAACGTCGCGAAGCTCTCGTTGAAGGTGACCTGTCCCGGGACGAAGAGGTGCTGATGGGAGAGTTCGTGGATGACCGTGGCCACGACCTCCACGTCGTCGGTGCGCAGCGCGGTCGACAGGATCGGGTCGTTGAACCAGCCCAGGGTGCTGAAGGCGGCGGTGGGGCGTACCCACGTGTCATATCCTTCGGCAGCCAGATCTGCCTCTTCGTCCAGTGCGGCCTGCAGTGAGAAGTGCCCTTTGTACGGCACGTGTCCGACGATCGGAAACCACCACGTCTTGGGAATCAGACGATCGGGATACGCGGCCGTGACGACCATGGCGAGCGTATCCCGGTCGAGCTGCGTGAACATCGTGTACGAGTCACCGACGTCGATCCCCAGCTCTTCTGCGGCGAACCGCCGGGCCTCGACGACGTAGGAGAGCTTTCCGCGTGTGTCCGGATCGACGGTGCTGTCGTTCAGGACCTGGTGGATCGGTTGACGGGCCCTGAGGATCCCCACCTCGGCGATCCCCGCCTTCACCACGTACACGGGCGAGCAGGCCATACAGCCTGCGGCCAGGACGAGCGCAGCGGCCGCGAGGAGCGCGCGGCTGCGCGGTGAGCCGACGCGGGCCAGGAGGGACATCAGCCGGTTGCCTCGCTCGACGGGACGGGGTGCTCTACGGTGGAGCGAATCGTCAGTTTCCTCCTCCAAGCGAGCGCATCAGCGGGACTCCGCCCTCGGTCGGTACGTACACGACCGAACCGGCGGGCATGGTACCGAGCTGCTCGATGTACTTGAAGGTCAGGTACTCCGGGGTCAGGCCTTCGGAGATGATCTTCTGTGCTTCGGCGATCCCTCGCGCCTCTTCGACGGCCTGCTGGGCACGCTCCTGGATGATCTCCGTCTGGAAGCGCTCCTGCTCGACCTGCTGCTCACGCTCGATTCTGGCCTCGATCGCCTCACGGACGCGTGGCGGCGCCTGAATGTCCCGCACGAAGACGTCCACGACCTGGATCCGGTCCCCCGCCTTGTCCTGAATCGCTACGCGCATGTCGTTGGCGATCTCGCGTCGGTCGGGAGAAAAGATCTGATTGATCGACTTGGTGGCGACGGCGTCCCGCACGCCGTTGCGCATGGCGTTCAGCACGATGCTGCTCTTGATGCTCCGCTCGCTGCCCAGCCTCTGATAAAGCTCGGGGGCTGCACCCCCGTCGAGCTGGAAGAGAATCGCGACCTCGAGCGAGACATTCAGCTGCTCGCTCGTCTGAGCCTCGATCCGCTCGATCCCGCCATCCGGCGGATAGCTCTGCTCGCGAACCGACATCTTCTCGATACTCGCGAGCGGGTTGATGAGATGGACACCCTGCTCCAGTGGGGTCTCGTCCACGCTGCCGAGAAAGTGCTTGACCCCGACCTCACCAACCGAGATCACCGTGAGCGCGTTCCCGAGGGCGAGCGCCACACCGGTGAACATGAATCCGTATCCCGCGACCTTCGACGCGCCCGTCGCGTTGGGCTTCCCGGTGGCCGGGCCAACGGCGCGGATCACCGCACCGATAAGGATCACGAAGACGGCGAGAATGATCTGGCCCATGGCGGCTTCCTCTGCGATCGAAAGGCGATGAATCGTCCCTAGTACGGTCGTGCGGCTTCGTTTCTTCTACGCGTGTGTCGTCACATTCGGATCCGGATCACGGGCCGGGATCGTCTTCACCCAGATACGTGCGATGGTCGGGGTCCACGGCGACACGGAGTTCGACGAGATCCACGTCCGAGGCGATGTCCGCGGGGATCTCGTCCGCCGCTTGCCGCAGGGCGGTCGCGGCGTCGGACGCTGAAACGGTGAAGGTGTGGTACCGCTGGAAGCGACCGCCGAAGCGGACTGTGATCTGGTAGTTCATGGCGAAATCTACCGACCGTCCGGGCCTCGCCCTATGCTCCGTGCATGCATCGCGCCCGATACCGATCACAGAGCCCCCGTTGAGTCTTCTCTATCGGTTCGTGTGGGCCGTCGTGCGCCTCGCTGCTCCGCTCTTCTCGATCGGTGACTCCAAGGTGGCGCGAGGCCTCGCGGGCCGTCGACGCGCCCACGAAGTGCTCGCGCTGTGGGGAGAGACGATCAGGGATCCGCAGCGACCGGTCGTGTGGTTCCACGCGCCGAGCGTGGGGGAGGGGCTGCAGGCTCAGGCCGTGATCGAGGAGCTTCGCGCCGCCCGCCCCGACCTTCAGGTGGCCTTCACCTTCTTCTCGCCGTCCGCGGTGGATCTTGCGCGTGGTATGGCCGTCGACGTTGCTGCCTATCTCCCCTGGGACCTGAAGCGGCCACTCGCCCGGGTTCTCGATGCGCTGGAGCCGGACGCGGTCGTCTTCACGAAGACGGAGGTGTGGCCGACGCTCGCTTCGGAGGCGGCTCGTCGTGCCATCCCTGTAGCCATCGTAGCCGCGACCGTCCCCGATGGGGCAGGGCGTACGAGCCCGATGGCACGGGTGCTACTCGGGCGGGCGTGGAGCCGGATGTCGCTGGCGGCCGCGAATTCGGAGGCTGACGCCGAGCAGCTCCGGAAGCTGGGTGTGCTGGCCGGCGTTCTCGAGGTCGTGGGCGACCCGGGGATCGACTCCGCAGCGACTCGGTTCGATGCCCGGAATCGTGAAGCGTCGTGGCTCATGCCCTTTCAGCGCGACCGTCGACCGACGGTGGTGGCCGGCTCCACCTGGCGTGCGGATGAAGACGTTCTGCTCCCCGCGCTCGAACGCGTGCGTACGGCCGTCGAGGGTCTGAGGGTCGTGATCGCACCGCATGAGCCAACGAGCGCGGTGGTGGCTGGCCTGATGGAGCGTCTTCGTGCCCATGGCTGGCGGACGACGACCCTCGCTGACTTCGAGCGACGGACCGGGACGCCGTCCACCTTAGCGGATTCCGGCCCGGACGCGATCGTCGTCGAACGCGTGGGTGTGCTCGCTGAGCTCTACGAGGTCGCTACGGTGTCGTTCGTCGGAGGCGCTTTTCACGATCGCGGGCTTCACTCCGTTCTGGAGCCGGCCGCCGCGGGGAGTCCGGTCGTCTTCGGCCCGAGGCATCACAACGCCCGCGCGGCGTCCGAGCTGATCGCGGATGGCGGCGCGAAGGTCGCAGGCGATCAGCACGCGTTGGCGCAGGTCGTCAGCGCATGGCTTCTGGACGAGGAAAGCCGCAACGAAGCCGGCTCGGCAGCTGTCGGGTATATTGACCGACATCGTGGCGCCGCGAAGCGGTGTGCGACCCTTCTGGATTCACTCATCTCGACGATTCGATGAACCATCAGCCTGATGTGCCGGAGATTACACCGCTGGAGCTCAAGGCGCGCCTCGACGCCGGTGACATCCCGGTCCTCGTGGACGTCCGGGAGTACCATGAGGCGCAGATCGCCGATTTGCCGCAGCACGATCAGCTTCGGATCCCGACGGGAGAATTTCCGCAGCGGGTGGACGAGGTGTCCCCTGACGACGAAGTCGTGCTCTACTGTCGCAGTGGAGGGCGGAGCGCGTGGGCGACCGCGATCCTGATGCAGCGCGGGTACGGGCGGGTGCTGAATCTGAAGGGCGGTGTGCTCGGGTGGCGGGCCGACGTCGATCCGACGCTGCGCGCTTACTGACGTCATGAGGTCGCCGCCCACCCTCTCGCTCGTGCGTCGGATGACGACGGCGCTCCTCGTGCCTCTCGTCTGGGGGTGTGCGGACGCGACGCCGGACAGCGAGTCTTGGCCGCTTTCGGAGATCGAATCCCCGGACTCGGCACAGTCGCTGTCCGAAGCGGTTGGAGAAGGCCGGGCCCCGGGCAGTGAGGATCTCTACAGCGTAGAGCCGGCCGAGACGGAGACGGAGGACGGGGGTCTCGACGGTGACGGAGGCGTAGACCCCGAACCCGAAGCGACACCCGCCGCACCGATCCCCGCGGCCGCGCGCCCGTATCGTCCGCCGGCGGGTCTGTCTTCCGAGGGGCCGTTCATGCCTCCGTCCGCTCCCGTACGGGCGGACTTCGAGGCCGCCCGTTTCCCGAGGCCGGAACACGTCCGCGGTCTTTACGTGAATGCATGGGCCGCGGGGTCGACCCGCCGGATGGCCGAGCTGCTCGAGATCGCGGCGACAACCGAGGTCAACGCCCTCGTGATCGACATCAAGGACGCGACCGGCTTCATCAGCCACGAGACCGACCTGGAGCTCGCCAGGGAGATCGGTGCCGACGGTGAGATCCGGATCCGGGACCTACCCGGTCTCCTCGACCGCCTGGATGAGGCAGGGATCTACCCGATCGCGCGGATCGTGGTCGTGAAGGATCCGCTCCTTGCCGCCGCGCGCCCGGAGACGGCCGTGCAGGACACCGCGGGAGGGGTGTGGATCGACAGTAAGGAGATCATCTGGCAGAACCTCTTCAACGAAGAGCTCTGGGCCTACAACGTTGCGCTCGCCCGTGAAGTGGCAGAGATGGGGTTCCCGGAGATCCAGTGGGACTACATCCGGTTCCCTGATGCACCCGCGTCGGACATGGCGCGTGCGGTCTTCACCGGGGGGGAGGACCGACTGAGGGTCGACGCCGTCCGCGGCTTCCTCAGCTACGCCCGTGAAGAGCTCGCCGATCTTCCGGTCCGTTCGACCGCCGACGTCTTTGGTGTGACGACGACGTTCCGACGGGACATCGGTATCGGCCAGTTGTGGGAGAGCTTCATCGACGTGGTCGATGTCGCGCTGCCCATGGTGTACCCCAGCCATTACTGGGAGGGAAGCTTCGGATACTCGGTGCCGAACGCGTACCCGTATGAAGTGGTGTTTGCGGCGCTGCGCGATGCCTTGCGGCGCTCCGAGTCGGTCGATCGTGCCGGGCTGACACGGCCCTGGCTGCAGGACTTCAGTCTGGGGCGGCCTGCCTACGGTCCCGCCGAAGTCCGGGCTCAGATCCAGGCGACGTACGATGTCGGCGTATACGAATGGATCCTCTGGAATCCCTCGACGCGCTATTCGACAGGAGCGCTCGAGCCGGTTGGGGGTTTCGAGAACGACCCACTCGTGCGAGTGGCCGGCGTACTGAGCCCGACGTCACGCCGCTTTGAGGTGATGGATTCGGTATCGGCGTTCGAGGTGGCGTGGTTCGAGGCCCAGGAGGTCGCACCGGAGACGGGGGCGGAAGAGCCCTCGTCGACGCAGAGCGAGCCGGCCCGGGCGGAGGTTCCGTCACGGATCGGTGAGATTTCTCCCGACTGGACGTTGCCTGTCCCGAATCCCTCTCCGGCCACCGACACGGTGCCACCGATCGACACGCTGCGTTTCACAGCGTCCAGAGAAAGCGGCTGAGCGGAGCCGAGGTTCCAGACCCCTGTCCGGTCGGCGCTACGCCGCCGCGAACTGGAGTTCGTGCAGCCGGGCGTAGAGGCCCGCCTCGGCGAGGAGCTCCGTGTGGGTGCCCTCCTCTTCGACCTCGCCACGATGCATCACGATGATCCGGTCGGCGTTCTGCACGGTCGAAAGGCGGTGCGCGATGACGAGCGAGGTTCGAGCGGCCAGCAATTCGTCGGTGGCGTGTTCGATCTTCGCCTCGATCTCCGAGTCTACTGAGCTCGTCGCCTCGTCGAGCACCAGGATTTGGGGGTCGAACGCGAGTGCCCGGGCGAAGCTGACGAGTTGACGCTCTCCGACGGAGAGGGTCGACCCGCGCTCCCCCAGCGGCTGATCGTATCCGTCGGGAAGTCGCCGGATGAAGTCCGCTGCTCCGATGCGCTCGGCCGCCGCGGTGATCTGCTTCTGCGTGATCTCGGGTGAGCCGAGGCGCACGTTGTAGGCGATGTCCTGGCTGAACAGGAAGACGTCCTGCAGGACGAGTCCCACGCGCTCCCGGAGCGCACCCATCCGGACCTCCGTGATCGGTACGCCGTCGAGCAGGATCCGTCCTCGTTGCACATCGTAGAAGCGCATCAGGAGGTTGATGAGCGTCGTCTTGCCGGCTCCGGTGTGCCCCACGATCGCCACCTTTTCGCCGGGTGCGATGGTGAAGCTGACATCCTTCAACACCCAGTCCGGCTCCCCGTCCTCGGTGGTTCCGTAGGCGAACCACACGTGCTCGAAGACGATCTCCCCCTGGCCGTCCGGGGGGAACGAGCGAGGGGCCTCCGGATCCTGAACGTCGATCTCTTCATCGAGGAGCTGAAAAACGCGCTCCGAGGAGGCCATCGCCGCCTGAAGGAGGTTGTACTTCTCCGACAGATCCTGGATGGGGCGGAAGAATCGGCGCGCGTATTGCAGGAAGGCCGCGATGACACCCACCGTGAGAAGGCCGTCCAGCATCCGCAAACCGCCATACCAGAGGATCAGCGCGAGGGCGAGTGCAGTGAAGAACTGGATGACGGGAAAGAAAAGCGCGTAGTAGGTGATCGAGCGCAGGTGTGCCTGCAGGTGATCCTCGTTGAGCTCCGCGAGGCGTTCCGCGTCGGCCTGCTCCCGGTTGAACAGCTGGACGACGCGTACGCCGGTGATGCGTTCTTGAAGAAAGGCGTTGATACGGGCGATGCGGACCCGTATATCGCGATACGCCGTCCGGATCCGGGACCGGAAGAGAAACGCTGCCCAGAAGACGAACGGCAGGATGCTGAAGGAGACCAGGGCGAGTCGCCAGTTCATGGTCAGCATGGCGCCGATGATGAACACGAGCGTGAAGATGTCACCGAACACCGTGACGAGGCCGGAGCTGAAGAGCGTGTTCAGCGTCTCGACATCGTTGGTGATGCGGGTCATGAGGCGACCGATCGGATTTCGATCGTAGAAGCGCAGATCCGAGCGCTGCAGCTTTTCAAAGATCTGCCGGCGAAGGTCGTACATGACTGACTGACCGAGCCACGTGGTCACGAGCGCCCTCAGGTATTCGAGGACGAATCCAGCCACGAGCGCCGCCCCGTAGATGCCG
Source organism: uncultured Gemmatimonadota bacterium (assembly GCA_938030915.1). Lineage (GTDB taxonomy): Bacteria > Gemmatimonadota > Gemmatimonadetes > Longimicrobiales > Gaopeijiaceae > UBA2589. The sequence continues at coordinate 6,628 of CALHIO010000083.1, read as the reverse complement.
ATCAGCTGGACCAGGAGATCGCGGTCTCCGGTCGGGATGGCCTCATCGATCACACGCTGGGTGACCCAGGGTCCGATGATGGCCATCCAGGATCCGAGCAGGAGGACGACGAGGGCTCCGGCGACGTGCCAGCGATAGGGCCTGAGGTACTCGATGAGTCGACGCATGAGGCGTGCGTCGTACGCTTTGCCCAGCGCCTCTTCTTCGTGAAATCTCGAACCGTCCGCCATGGTCAGGGGCTACCCGATCCGGGGGGTCGGGGTCCGGACGGACGCGTACGAGTGGGATCAGCCAGCCCGCTCCTCCAGCGCCGAGATCACGGCGTCGAGCCCTATGCCTTCGGCTCGCAGAGCGACGAGCGCGTGATACAGCAGGTCGGCGGCCTCCTCCGGCGCGCGCTCGACGTCGCCCGTGGCCAGCGATGCGACCAGTTCGGCCGTCTCCTCCCCCAGCTTTTTCAGGCGCAGGTTCATGTCGTCCAGCAGCTTCACCGTGTAGCTCCCCGCGGGACGCTCGTCGGCACGGGCGGCCAGCGTCGCGTCCAGCCGGGCGAGCGTCTCGGCCCCGGTTCGTAGGGCCTCCACACCCCGGCCGTCCCAGACGTCCGCGCCTTCTCCGAAGCAGCTGAGTTCTCCCGAGTGGCACGCAGGACCCGTCGGCTGGACCAGGGCGAGCACGGTATCTCCGTCGCAATCCGCGTGGAGCGAACGGACCTCCAGAACGTTCCCGCTGGACTCACCCTTCTTCCACAACTCGTTCCGTGAGCGGGACCAGAAGTGCGCAAAGCCCGTGTCCAGGGTCCGCTCGAGGGCGTCGCGGCTCGCCCACGCGACCATGAGTACGACCCCCGACTGGGCGTCCTGCACCACGACGGAGATCAGGCCATTCGCCTTGTCGAAGTCGAGCCCGTCGAGATCCTCCAGCGCGGAGATCCTGCGATCCGTCATGGTGTCCGTCCCCTTCCTGGTCATCGCTCGTGTCCCTCCGCCGGGCCTGACGGCCGCACATCGATCCCCCAGGCGGTCAGCCTGGACTTGAGCTCGCCCACAGTCGTGAGTCCATCGTGCAGGATGCCTGCAACCAGAGCGGCCGACGCGTGGCCTTCGGTGAAAGCATCTCTCAGGTGCTCGGCCCGACCTGCTCCGCCCGAGGCAATCACGGGTACGGAGACCCGGTCGGAGACCGCTGCGGTGAGGGGCAGATTGTAGCCAGTTCTGGCTCCGTCCTGATCGATGGAGGTCAGGAGGATCTCTCCGGCCCCCCGCTCCGCGCATTCGTACGCCCACGCGACCGCATCGAGGTCGGTCGGCGTGGATCCGCCGTGCGTGTAGCAGCGCCACATGTCGCCATTGCGCGCCGCATCGATGCTCGCGACGACGCACTGGCTGCCGAAGCGTTCCGCCCCCACGGAGAGAAGCTCCGGATCTCGTACCGCTGCGCTGTTCACGCTGATCTTGTCCGCGCCGGCTCGCAGCAGTGGACCGATATCGTCAGCGGAACGCACACCACCCCCGACCGTCAGAGGGATGAACAGGGTCTCGGCCGTTCGTCGGACGACATCGAGCAGCGTGCCTCGTGCTTCCTTCGACGCCGAGACGTCGAGATAGACGATCTCGTCCGCCCCTTCCTGCTCGTAGCGCTGAGCCAGTTCGACGGGGTCGCCGACGTCACGGAGGTTCTTGAACTGCGTGCCCTTTACGACGCGGCCGTCCTTCACGTCGAGGCACACGATCACCCGGGGGCGGAGCATCAGTCGAGCCGCTCTTGTTGAACTGCGCCCTTGGTGCTGAACACGTCATCCGTGGGCACGAGAGCCTGTCGCAGCGCCATTCCCGTCGCCTTGATCGCAGCTTCCACCATGTGATGACGGTCGTCGCCTCGAATCACGCGGACGTGCAGCGTAGCATCGAGGTTGTTGGCGAACGAGTGCAGGAAGTGCGTATAGAGCTTCGACGGAATCTTGCCGACGTAATATGGGCGGCCCCCGACGTCGATCGCGGCCTGGACGAGGGCTTCGTCCATGGGGATGAGTGCCGATCCAAATCGTACAATGCCGTCGGGGAGCTCCTCCTTGAGCGCCTGACCGAGAACGATGGCAACGTCCTCGACGAGGTGGTGCCGCAGATCACCGGTGGCTTCGAGATCGATATCGAGCCCCGAGTACCGGGCCAGCGTCTCCACCATGTGTGCGAGAAAGCGGTCGCCGATGACCACGTTCGAGACTCCGGTCCCGAGCCGCACGTTCGCCACGATGGTGGTCTCCCTGGTGACGCGTTCGAGTCTGCTCATGTCTGCTCCTTGCCGCCGAACCGACGGGCGAGTTCTTCGATGTCGATGCGATCGGTGTAGATCGCCATGCCCAGGACCGCGCCGGCTGCGCCGACTGAAGCGAGCCACTCCATTTCGTCCAGCGTGGTGACGCCGCCGGAGATGACGACCGGGTGCGGGCTCGCCTCGATGACACGCGCACATCCGTCCCGATCGATGCCTTCCAGCCGGCCCTCGCGACCCACGTCCGTCGAGAGCACGCTCGCGAGGGGAAGGTCCTCGAGAGCCGGCAGGTACGCCACGACGCTCTTGGATGTCGCCTCGGTCCATCCCTTCCTGAGGATGACTCCGTTGTGGGTATCTACCGCGATCGATACCCGACCCGGATACGCCTGGGCGAGCCGAGCGAACCACCCGGGGTCGTCGAGGGCCCGGGTACCCACGACGACGTTGTCCACCCCCGCGCTGAGGAGCGCAGCGGCTCGTTCGTCGGAACGAACGCCTCCACCGACCTGGGTGATCGCGGGGGTCGCTCTCATGACGTCACGCACCACCTCGAGGTTATCCCCCGAGCCGAGGGCGGCGTCCAGGTCCACCACGTGCAGGCGTGCGAAGCCTCGATCGAACCAGTCTCTTGCGATGGCCGGCGGATTCGGCAGAGAGACCCGCTCGTCGTCCGGGCGCCCGCCCACCAGCTGGACACATCGTCCTCCCTTCACGTCCACCGCAGGGATCGCGATCATCGCCCGGTCTCCCGGGAGGCCTGACGCTCGGAGGGGAGTTCACGCACCCGGCGCACGAAGTTCGCGATGATGCGTCTGCCGGCCGTCGAGCTCTTCTCGGGGTGGAACTGGAGGCCCCACGTGTTGGCTGCACGCGCCCCGGCCACGAACCGGCGGCCCTCATAGGTGGACCACGCGATCGCCGAGGCAGAGTCTTCAGGCTCACAGACGTACGAGTTCGCGTAGTACGCGACCAGCTCCTGAATCCCCTCGAATACGGGATCCGCCGCGGTCTCGATGTCGTTCCATCCCATGTGGGGCACCACCGATGCCGCGAGAAGGCGCACGCGCCCGGGGATCAGCCCGATTCCGCGTCCGTCGGACTCTTCGGATGCATCGAAGAGGAGCTGCATGCCCAGGCAGATGCCGAGACAGGGGTATCCGGCGAGGAGACGAGCCCGGATCGAAGTGATGTCGGCCGGGAGGGCGCGCGCGGCATGACCGAACGCACCGACACCGGGCAGCACGAGGCCATCCAGCCCGAGCGCCTCGTCCCATGAGGACGTGATCGTCACATTCGCATCGGTGGCCTCGATCGCCTTGCCCAGGGAGTGCAGGTTGCCGGCCCCGTAATCGAAGAGAGCGATCTTCATGACGCCTCCCGCCGCGTGAAGGTGCGATCCAATGCGTCGAGGAGGTCGTCCATCATCTCCCACGGGCCGATGGTGATGCGAAGAGCGTCCCCCAACTCCGGGATCTTGCTGAACGGCCGAACACCGATGCCGACTGCCCGCAAGGCGAGAGCGTCGCGGCGGGCGGAGCCGGTCGGCGCGGAGCAGAGCACGAAGTTCGCCGAGGACGGCAGCGGCTGAAGGCCCCGAGAGTCCAGTTCGTCCATGAGGCGGGCGCGGTTGTCGAGACAGCGCTCGATAACCCCCGGAAGCCAGCCTTCCTCATCGCGGACGGCCGTCGCCGCAGCAGCAGCCGCGAGACCACCGACCTTGTAGGGCCCGCGCGACTTTTCGACTGCGAGCGCGACCAACGGGGCACCGACGGCGAAGCCGCAGCGCATGCCCGCCAACCCGTACGCCTTCGACGTCGTGCGTGCCACGAGAAGATTGGGGATCTCTGGCGCGTCCGAGATGACCGTGTCCCCGGCGAAGTCCGCGTAGGCTTCATCGATGATGACGAGCGGCCCGTCCGGTCCGCGCGCCGCAAGCAATTCGTCGAGCCAGCCGCGGGGCGCGAGGTGTCCGGTGGGATTGTTCGGACGGCACACGTAGACGAGCGCCGGATCGCCCTCGAGCAGGAGAGAGGGGTCGACGTCAGCCGCGGGCCACGGGACGGCATGCGCGTCGAGTCCGTTCATCCTCGCAAACGGCTCGACCATCGAGAAGGTCGGAGCAGCATAGGCGATGTGCGCGCCTGGCCCCCACGCCGCCCGAAACGTCGAGTCGAGGATATCGTCGGATCCGGCGCCGGTCGTGACGCTCTCCATCGGTACGTCGAAGCGTTCACTGACGGCAGCTCGGAGTTCGTCCGCGTACAGCTCCGGGTAGCGTGCCACGTCATCGGTCGAGGCGTGACGGACACGCTCGAGTGCTCCGGGGTGCGTGCCCCAGAGGTTCGTGTTGTCACTGAGGTCGACGCGGACGGGGGCCCGCTCCGGGTCGTAGCGGCGGATCGCGTCGTAGTCGGCGCGTGGGAAGCGCGTCATGCTTCCCCCTCGTCCCGGATCGGACGCTGCCTTGCCCTCGCGGCTGCAGCGTGGGCGGGCAGGCCCTCCGCCTCCGCGAGCCGGGCGACATCCCCGGACAGAGACGCGGCACCCTTGGCGTCGATCTCCTGAATCGTGAACGACCGCATGAAGTGGTGTGTCGACAGGCCGGAGAAGCTTCGTGATCGACCGGCTGTTGGCAGTACGTGATTCGCGCCCGTCATGTAGTCGCCGAAGGCAACGGATGCCGAAGGGCCGACGAAGGTCGTTCCCGCGTTCCGTAGCAGGCGCGCATGGGCGGCAGCGTCCTCAGTCATGATCGACAGGTGCTCCGGCGCGAAGTCGTCCGTGAAGCGGAGTGCCTCCTCCATGGAGTCCGCGACGAGGATCGCACCGCATGCGGCGAGCGCGTCGGTGGCGATCCGGGCTCGCGGCGCCTCCGCCAGCAAACGGCGCACGGCGACCTCGATGCGTTCCGCCATGCCCGCCTGCGTGACGACGACGACGCAGGCGGCGTCCGGGTCGTGCTCGGCCTGGGCCATGACTTCGTGCGCGACCAGAGTCGGGTCTGCGCTGTCGTCCGCGAGGACGAGAACCTCGGATGGCCCTGCCGGTGAATCGATCACGACGCGTCCGGCGACCTGGCGCTTCGCTTCCGTGACCCAGCGATTCCCCGGTCCGACGATGGCGTCGACGGCACCCACGGTTTCCGTGCCGTAGGCGAGGGCTGCGACCGCACCCGCACCGCCCACGGCGTACAGGCGGTCGGCGCCTGCGATCTCGCAGGCAGCGAGCACAGCCTGGGGCGGGCGTCCGTCCCGGGCCGGTGGCGAGCATACCACCACCTCGTTCACACCGGCGGCTCGGGCGGGCACGACGCCCATGAGCACGGAACTGGGATACGACGCGGTGCCGCCGGGTGCGTAGACCCCCACGCGTTCGAGCCCGATCCAGCTTCGCGTGATCCGGACCCCGGGCTCGACCTCCACCGTCACGGTATCTGGGCGTTGGGCCGAGTGGAAGCATCGGATGTTCTCCGCAGCCCGCTCGAGCGCTGCGCGCACCTCTGGATCCAGGCCGGCGACTGCGTCCCGCCATTCCGCCCTGGGTACCTCGACGGCGAGGTCATCCACACCGTCGAAGCGGGCGGCCATTTCGATCAGCGCGGTGTCCCCCCTGGATCGGACGTCGGCCATGAGGGAAGCGACGGCGTCGGAGACGCCGGCTTCGGCCATCGGCTCGCGCTCGATGAGGGCAGCGCGTTCGGCGTGGGTCAGGGCGGAGATCGGGCCTCTGGCCCGGAGTGACAGCCGGGTCATGTCGGTGCTCCTCACGGCATGAGCCTCTCGATACGGGTGACGAGGATGCCCTCTGCGCCCAGCTCCTTCAGGCGCGAGATCGTCTGGTAGACCCGGTCGGCGTCTACGACTGCGTGGGCTGCGACCCATTCCCCTCCGTCGAGCACTTCGACGATGGTCGGTCCCGAGAGTCCGGGGATCACGTCCCGTACCTCCTCCAGCCGGCTCTTCGGCACGTTGGTCATCAGATAGCGCTTCGTCTGCGCCCGGATGACCGACTCGAGGGCATTGGAGAGTTCCTCGATCGCCGAGCGCGTCCGCCCATCGGCCAGCGCGGCGGGGGAGGCAACGAGGCGGGCGGTAGACCACAGGATCGTCTCTACCTCGCGCAGCCCGTGTACGCGGAGCGTGGAGCCGGTGGAGACGAGATCCACGATGACGTCCGCGACGCCCAGGTGCGGTGCGATTTCTGCTGCGCCGCCGACGGGTGCGATCCGGATCTCCGTGCCGATCTGCTCGAAGTACCGTCGGGCAATACCGGGAAAGGAGGTCGCCACCCGGGTTCCAGCCGGCAGGTCCGCCGCCGACCGAACCGGTGACTCATCCTTCACCGCCACCGCCAA